>NZ_CABSIF010000009.1:0-62500 GCF_902477725.1 uncultured Desulfovibrio sp.
AGAACATGGCTTTTATTTCTTCCGGGTACAATCCCGCAAAACCGATGGAAGGCCGTATCAGCGATATTGGCCCCCGCAAATATAATGAATTCTTTCCGCCGGTAATTGCCAGAAACTTTGGCAAATGGCTCTATCACGAGATTCTGGAGCCCGGCGTGCTCGTACACGTGGCCGAAAGCGGCGAAACATGCTACACGGTGCGCATTGGCGGCACCCGTACCATGTCCATCACCCACATCCGCGAGCTATGCGATATTGCCGACAAGTATTGCGGCGGCCATTTGCGCTGGACAACGCGCAGCAACATCGAATTCATGGTGGAAGACAAGGCCACCATGGAGGCTCTGCGCGACGACCTGAACAGCCGCAAGTTTGACGGCGGTTCGTTCAAGTTCCCCGTGGGCGGCACCGGCGCTGGCATCAGCAACATGGTGCACACTCAGGGCTGGCTGCACTGCCACACCCCCGCCACCGACGCCTCCGGCCCGGTCAAGGCCGTGATGGACGCCCTGTTTGAAGAATTTAAAGACATGCGGATGCCCGCCCCGGTGCGCATCGCGCTGGCCTGCTGCATCAACATGTGCGGCGCTGTGCACTGCTCGGACATCGGCCTTGTGGGTATCCACCGCAAGCCCCCCATGGTCGACCACGAATGGGCTGACCAGCTCTGCGAAATTCCTTTGGCTGTTTCTGCTTGCCCCACCGCCGCTGTGCGTCCCACCAAGGTGGAATACAACGGCAACAAGGTGAACTCCATCGCCATCAAGGAAGACCGCTGCATGTACTGCGGTAACTGCTACACCATGTGCCCCGCGCTGCCCATCTCGGACGGCGAAGGCGACGGCGTTGCCATCATGGTTGGCGGCAAGGTTTCCAACCGCATCAGCATGCCCAAGTTCTCCAAGGTCGTTGTGGGTTACATCCCCAACGAACCGCCCCGCTGGCCCACACTGACCAAGACCATCAAGCATATTGTGGACGTATACGCAGCCAACGCCAACAAGTACGAGCGTCTGGGCGACTGGGCTGAACGCATCGGCTGGGAAACCTTCTTCAAGCTGACCGGCCTTGAATTCACCCACCACCTTATCGACGACTTCCGCGATCCCGCC
This sequence comes from uncultured Desulfovibrio sp., assembly GCF_902477725.1. NCBI lineage: Bacteria > Pseudomonadati > Thermodesulfobacteriota > Desulfovibrionia > Desulfovibrionales > Desulfovibrionaceae > Desulfovibrio > uncultured Desulfovibrio sp. Next base: position 1,113 of record NZ_CABSIF010000009.1, read on the forward strand.
TACTACACCTGGCGGCAGAGCACGCAGTTCAAGTTCTAACAGCCCTGACCACCCCGCATCCCTCTGCGGGGTGGTCAGGACAATGAGGTTACCATGACGCCGGATCAACAAAAAATCGTTGATTTCATCAGCGAGAAAAATAAGACCAAATTTTACTTCAAAGATTTTCTGGATATTTTTCCTGAAAAAGGCCCTAGAGAAGTAAAAAAAATACTGACTTCAATGGTGCAATGCGAAGTGATGGAATTTTGGTCCTCAGGCAGTACAACCATGTACGGCCTCAAGGGGGCTGGAAAGCAAAGCCAGGCCGAGGGCGAGGGATAGGAAATGCCGTTCCTCCACAATACCGCACCTCGCTGAGCTGATCTGCACTGCAGGCAGATGACATGAAAGGCGAAGTTTCGGAGCACGCCATTGCCGCCGGAACTTCGCCTTTTTTTCATAGGGAACTGGGTGAATTAGTCGGCCCCGGAAAAATCCTTTGGCTCGTCAAAAAATATGGATGCCGGGCGGAGTTTATACAGATCAAACCGTTTGAGCCGGGAAATAAGGGTTGTTGGTTTTATCCCTAACAAGGCCGCAGCGCCCCGGTTGCCGTATATGAGCCAGTTTGTCCGTTCCAGCGCGGCTTTCAGATTGGCTTTTTCCATGTGCCGCATCTGCTTTTCCGTCAAAATCTTTTGCGGGCCGCCAGCAGATTCGCCGCAGGCTTTCTCCGCCTGCTCCGCTGGCCCGCAAAGGGCAAGATAGGCCAGGGCCTGCTCAGACCGCCCGGTGATGACCATTCTTTCAACAAAATTCTGCAATTCCCGGATGTTGCCCGGCCAGCTATAGTGCCGCAACCTGAGCATCTGTTCTTCCGACAGGTCAAAAGCGCAGCGACCATTTTTTTTACAAAAAACGCCGATGAAATGTCGCACCAGCAGGGGGATGTCTTCTTCCCGCTCATTAAGATTTGGCATGATGATGGGGAAAACTTGCAGGCGGTAATAAAGATCGTCCCTGAACGTTTTGTTCTGGATGGCCTGTTTCAGATTTTTATTGGTGGCGGCGATAATCCGCACATCAGTGTGGCGGCTTTTACCTTCGCCGACTCTCCTGAACTCCCCATCCTGTATGACCCGCAACAGCTTGCCTTGAAGCTCCAACGGAATCTCGGCAATTTCATCAAGAAAAAGGGTTCCGCCGTCAGCGAGCTGAAAAAATCCCATATGGTCATTGATCGCGCCAGTGAAAGCCCCCTTGGCGTGACCAAAAAATTCGCTTTCAAAAAGATGCTGCGGGATTGCGGCGCAGTTTATCTTGATAAACGGGCTGTTTTTTCTTTTGCTGTGCTTGTGCAGTTCATGGGCGACAAGTTCTTTGCCTGTGCCGGAATCACCTTGAATGAGTACGGTTGCTTCCGTATCGCCGACAATCTGAATCTGTTCGCGAATTTCCCTGATTGCGGAGCTTTCGCCGATTATGCCCGTAAACTTGCGCGCTTCGCAGAGTTCCTCGCGCAGGTGGGCGTTTTCCAGCTCTTTTTTCTGGTTGCTGGCATCGGCTATTTCAAAAAGACGGGCATTTGCAATGGCGTAGGCAATATGATCGGCAACCATGCGCAAGAGTTCAAGAGTGCCCGCTTCAAGCATGCCGCGCGAAAAAACTGCGATGACACCAAGGGTTTCCCCCCGGCAAACAAGAGGCTGCCCGGCAAAACTGATAATGCCCTCCCGCTCGATCCATCGCGGGTCGGCAATCCAGGGTTCTGTGCCGTCAATGCGGGCAACTTCAAGCGGTTTGTTGGTCAGAGCAATGGCTCCGACCTTTCTGCTGCCAAGAGGAAAGCGATAAAATCCAGACAGCTCCGTTTCTGTCCACAGCCTGGCGTCAATGCGGGATTTTCCGTAGCTGGCCTTGAGGTGCAGGCATCGCCCCCGGCCCGCGCAGATTGCATTGTCCGCACATGTGGGGCAGGCAGTGTCCGGTTCCACAAGCCATATGCGCACCAGCGCCGAATCGCGCGCGGTGCCGAGGCTTTTAACAGCCAGCGAAAGCACGTCTTCCACTGCGCGCTGCTGGGCCAGATCCAGAAGGAGCGTTTTGATGTCTCTGTCGCCAAGAATAATCATAGAGCGGGAGTATATAGCACAGGCCTGCACTCCGCAATTCCGCATGCCTGGGGCAAAGTAAAGGCGGGCAAGGCAGCGTCCCCAGGAACGCGCTCAATCGTTGTTTACAAACTATTGGCGTTCCGGAGGCGAATATGCTTTGCCCGCCCGGGCTTATTATCATGCTGATAAGTCAAGGAACGGCCCTTGCGGGCCGTTCCTCTCCATTATTTAAATTTTGATGTTATTTGCTTGGCGTCATCTCTAAGTTTAGCAATAAGTGATTCAAGAACCTGACTTTGCTGTGAAAGATCAACCAATGCTGTTGATATTTCCTGAAGCGCAGCTGATGTTTCGGACGTGTCCTGATCTGCTGTGGAAATGGATTTTGTTATTTCAGAAGAGGCCTGAGTTTGCTCATCCACAGCGCGTGCAATGGCCTGAATCTGACCGGCCATTTCATTCACGTGGAGCGTTATCTGGCTGATGGCTTCCCCTGTTCCCTCGGCCATGCCATTAACCTTGGAAATGGCTTCAACCGCCACATCCACGCCACTGACATTATTGCGGGTACCCTGCTGTACGGCCTTGATGGCATCGCCGACTTCCGTAACTGCCAACATGGTTTTTTCTGCAAGTTTGCGAACTTCGTCCGCAACAACGGCAAAGCCTCTGCCGGCATCACCCGCCCTTGCGGCTTCGATGGCTGCATTAAGGGCAAGCAGGTTGGTCTGGTCCGCGATATCGTTAATGACATTCATTATTTTTCCAATATCTTCGGCCTTTTGCCCCAGTTCGCTCATTCCTGTTTTCAATCCGTCTGCAATGGTTTGCACGGACTTGATGGCTTCAACCATATTACGGACTTCAGCAAGTTCTTTATTGGCATTGTTTTTTACAATTTCTGACGAAGAAGAAGCCTGTCCGGCATTGGTTGAAACCTCCAGAACAGATGTGTTCATTTGTTCCATGGCTGACGCAACAGTATTCATACTGTTTGACAGGCTTGAAGCAAAACGGCTGGACTGATCAACTTGCGCAGATATTTCCTGAGATGCTGAAGTTACTGAACCCACAACGCCTTCAAGCATATTGGCAGCTTCTACCATCCCCGATGCTCTGGATTTAATGGCATCGTCTCTCGCTTCGGCGGCCTCGCATGCATGTTGCTGCGCCCGAGCCTCAGATTCTTCGGCTTCTGCCGTTTTTTGCTCGGAAAAGAGGATCTTTTCTTTCAGGCGCGCTACCATGGCGGTCAAAGAGCGTTCCAGAGCTTGCATCTCGGCCTTGAAGGAACCCAGCGGCCGCGTGTCCAGTTCACCTTCAGAAACCTGCCGGGCAAATGTCTGAAGCCGCAAAAGAGGATTCACAAGGCTGCTGCGCATAATGAGCCATACCGCACATATAATTAAAATCAGGATGATAATTGTTGCTGTGCCAATAGCAACGGCAGCGTTCTGGGTTCGTTTAACGGCATCATCCAGTGAATAGATTATTTCAAACGCCCCATGGATTTCGCCTTCCTTCCAGCCCTCCTTGATGCCGCCAATGGGATCTGGCGCACCCTTTGGGTCACCATGGCAGTACATGCACTCTGCAGTCAGGGCTATTGGCTTGAAATAATGGATGGCATTTGGCTGCCGCACCACAAGCTCTGCGAGCCCCTGCGACTTTATTTTATCCAGGGCGGCTCTTTCCAGCTCGTTGGGCGTGTTCTCTGGATTACGCGGAGAGTATTTGGGCACACGAAATTTGTACCCCAATTTGTCGGCATTTTGCCGCGCCATTTTTATGGCCGTAATGATAGGTACAGCATCAACGAGTCTGTCGCGTGAAATTTCATCCAAGGGTTTGATGATTCCATTGAACTTCAAAGCCATTTCCAGGCGGGCAGATTCGGCCATGCTTACAATGGCGTGCGCTGAATCAAGAACTGCCTCCTCCTCCGAATTCCAGATACTTTGCATTGCGTATGCAAATACCAAAATAGCAAGAAGAGCTGGTCCCATGATCGAAAGAAGCAAAACTTTCAGCTTGATACTCATAAGCCCCCCACAATTGCATGTTCAAGATAAATGGAGCATCAAATTGGGATCAGTAACTATGCTTGTCCATAAGAATAACGATGCAAACACTACGCGAAAGTATGACACCCCTGTGGGTACTTTCGCCTTTAGCTCAAGAACAAAAAAGCATAGCAAATATAAACAACCAAATTCGTGCAAAGTCAAGATGTAAGGCTGTATTCCAAACCATATCGACACAAAATAAAATTACGTTAGAAATAAAAACATTTTTATTATGCAATAGTTTAAAATTATAATTAAATTTAACCATTACAGCACATAACACTAAACACCATACTCAATTCATATGCTTTTTAAATCTATAGCATACTACCTAACTAGCCGCAGCATATTCAATTCATTTTTAGCAACAATAAACTATTCTCCACACATGCAATCGACAGAGCAGACAACTTATCCATACGATATCTGACAATGACATAGAATATTTGCAATCACATAACACGGTTACGACTAAACAAAAAAGCGCCAGTATTGCTCTCAGCGCGCCAAGGCAGAACCCCCAAGGGCATGCTGCCCACAAATAAATTCTTAAAACGAAAATCCCGCGGCCCTTGTGCGCACCTTGCCGCCTTGTACAGCCCCTGCTCAAAGAGATTCAGGGGCATTCTCCGAGTTTAAATTGAGGCGTAGAGACACCCTGAGCGTCAGCAGGACATTGGGATGACAGCAGTTCAATATCTGGCGATTCTTGCACAGGAATGAAACGTAACAGATCCGAAGAGCAGATTATTGGGATATATATTGCGGAAAGCTGAGGTAAGAGAGCGCGTTGTCGATCTGTGATTTCTGATGCGGCCTTTTACAAATGGCGCAGCACATTCTGTAGTGGAATGAATCTCTGATAACTTACAAATGAGATACGAAGTTTTGCAATGTTGTCAAAAGTGCAATTATCACAAATTATTAGCGTAACAACATTGAATGTAAGGCGTTATTCTTGTTCGCATCTTAAGCTATATCGCTGCAAAACATCATGCGCATTGCCCTGCATGACCACACGCCCCTTATCCATCCAGATAATAATATCACACAATTCAACAGTTGTCAGACGATGTGCAACAATGATGCACGTTATATTTTCTGAAAGGCTATCAATAGTATGCTGTATGCTATCTTCATTAGACTGATCCAATGCACTCGTTGCTTCATCAAAAATAAGGAGCTGAGGATATGCATACAGCGCGCGATTGATACACGCTGCGCTTGCCCTCCAGAAAGACCTGTTCCATTTTCGCCTATTGACTGGTGCACTCCCAACGGATGAGTGTCGAGGAAATCAATTGAGGCCTTGCGCACGCTAAAAGGACTTCCTTTTCGTCCCAAGTCATTTTCCACTGGCTGAAGGCGACATTTTCCGCCAGGGTACCAGCAAACAAAAATGGGGGTTGAGGCACATAGCCAATTCGCATTGCAAAGGCAGCCTAACCGTAGGAAAAAGTCCACGGATGGCATGTCAATGCGTTCAAATGGGCCAGATTCTCCATGGAAGACATCAACTGGATATTTTGATTAAGGATATTAATGTGCAAGCGACGAGCACTTTTAAGATACGATACTTCCTGACTATTGACATGGTTAAATACTTTTGCGGCATGGCATTCTGGAGTATGCACGAGCAATCTTTCTGGCGTAGAGAACAAATGCATTAATTGCTTAAAAGTATAAATAATCTCTTCATTGGGGAAATAAGGATATTTCGCCAACACATTATGCCCTGAAAAATAGACAACTAAAACTTTTCTGTCGTTCAAGTAAGTTACGAGACATGCTGGCAATATTCAGAATTTAAAAAAGACCACCTGATATATTCAAAATGCTTCGCGGAAAGAGTAACACACCAAGACAGCTCCTGATTGAGGAGAATGCCGCGATAGCATGGAACTGCGTTGAAGAAAATCCATGCGAATTTTCTTACATTGAGAGAATAAAAAGAATGCATTCTGACAACAGGGCCCAAAATGGCGGCGAACCTTGCCGCCCAACACCATCAATCTATGGATAAAAGGCAAACTCATTGCTGGCCTTGAAGGATTTGGTTTTTCCACCGCCTCAACACTGAACCCGATCATATTCATCAGCGTATAGAAGCAAAGACACGCACAGGCCGGGTTCATCAGCAGCGAACATGCGGAAGCACATGGCTTCGAGAGCACCTTTTCCACAAGAGTGTCATTATTCACCCAGCAAGCATCCGCCCCAAAAGATAACGCAAACTGGTACCAGCATTATTTCCTGCAGCATAGCCCATTATACTTCATACATATTAACGAATACCGAGAGGCATCAACGATGGCAGACATTGCATACTTAACGTTATGCTTACCGATGGGCAGAGAATGTTTTCTGTTCGGCCATTTCCACGCTCCTCCATCCAGTGCAGGAGCTCGTCAGCAGAAGCGCCTGGGAGAGTCATTGTCCACAATCACAATATGTGCAGGCATCTCGTCCCCACACACAGAGTGTCAGCACATGTCAGGGTGGCTTCCCAGTGTGAGTAATTTAAAATAATCACAGCTACATGATAATTCATAGGTCAGTGATCCAAGTTTATATCTTCCACACTACATAGAAGCAATCTGTGTCACCCCTAATAAAATGATTCCGCAAGGTAAATACATGTTTCTATCTCTAATAAAACACTTTTCATATCGTTGGTCACTTCTAATGTATTTTTCCCAAGTAAAAGATCTTTCCTCATATTCAATGCGCGGAACACCTAAAGTTTTAAGCAGCCCATAATCCATAGCTCTTAAAAAAGCCCAAATTTTATGGGGAGGCCAGTGGAGCTGAAGGATGCCATTGTTGGGGCGATCACACTTGAAATGCACAAGATTAATAGGTATTTTTGTCTGTTTTTGCGTTGCTACCGAACGAGAAAGTATTGCGGGTATTATTTTTTTGAAAGAATAAAACGCCAATTGGGATTGATTGCGAAGTAGCTGAAATGATTTTATTTCATCATCGAGGATCATTTGCTCTTGAAAAATAATTTCACCGGAATCAATATTTGCATCTACATAATGCCAAGTTATCCCAGTGGCTGCATCTTGATTAAATATTGTCCAAGCTTCAGCATGGACACCTTTATGAAATGGGAGCAGTGCGTTATGATAATTAATTATCTCAACATGATCTTTTTTTACAAAATCTTTATGAAAAACATATGTATTATTAATGCTAAGAACGAGAGTCGCCCGTCCCCCGATATCATCTTCCAGGCTTGCCTCTGACAACGGCTTAACCAATATTCCCAATCTCTGAGCGCGTACCTGGGCAAAGGGCAATCCAACAGCAGGCTCAGCAAGCAAAACAGGTTTAAAACCTAGCTGTTGAAGATATTGACAACATTGAACTGGCAAGCTTCCTTTGCCAACTACTTTAATAATATCATACATATTTTTCATTTAACGTCTCAACTGAATTTACATAAACAAAATATTAAACTGGCAACAAATTCCCATTACAATACCTATATAATAATTTTTTGTGACACAAGTGTTATTCAACTAGCAATTTTTCCACAGATATGAGTTCCACTGATTCAGCACAAACCTTAACAGAAGCTCATACTTTTAAGCATATTGTATACATTGAGTATCGATTAAAGATAGCTAAGTCCAGATAACATTACAATTTCTCGTTTTTCATTAGCTTTTTTTTAAAGTTACAAAAAATATTCAACACCCTCTCACGCCAATTACCTACTCGAAATGCTAATGGCAGCACTAAGAAACAAATTGATGAGCTGTAAGATTGAACAAAAAAACTTAAACCACACAGACCAGATCCTACCAGATATGAACTTTCGCAGATTCTTGGGAGACAATAGTAATCTAGTAATGCCCCAACTCAAAGCTTTGCATGATTTCAGCCCCCCCCCAAAAAAAGCAGAAATATGTTACGAAACCACGCAACCCAAAGAATAATTTTTTAGAGTATGGCCCCAAACGCACGGTCTATAATCGCCAAAAGCCCCCCCCCCCCCCCCCCCCAACATTTTTTTTTTTTTTCAAAATTTGTTTTTGTAATTTCACATTTAATAACCACCTCTAAACAAAAAATCAGATTGTCCCAAAAAACGCCATCGTACCCAAGATCGACCTTTTACAGGAGTAGCCCAAAGTGCCTTTGGGAGCACTTTCATTGGAGTCATCAAAACAGTCAGGATGCAGTGTCATCATATTTTAGAATTTGGCAGATAATTGCAGGGACGTCATCATATTTGATGTTTGATGAGGGCTTCTGCCGTGGCGTAATTTTAAGGGGCGGAGACGGAATAAATCTGCTGACAATTCTCAGCAAGGCGAAAAAAATTGTTTGTCTTGTCTTAGCAGGTGCCGCTCAATGAGAGTCATCCAACTAGCTGCAATGTTGTGACATCGCAAACTGTTCTCAAAGCAATGATTGACACTTTTAGTATAGGCATGCCCCAACCGGGTGGTGAAGAGGTCCATTGCTTCCAAGTTGCAATTATTCAGTGCAAAAACGCTAAGCTATGTACGCCAAGCGACAAGTCGAGTAAGGTAGACAGCCACCAAAGGCTGTGTCAAGTCAGCAGTTCGTCCAAAGGAGCAACCATCAGAAATACCAGTGTACCAGCCGCTTTGCCGTAACGTACTGCCGCGGTAGTATGTCCGTAGTACGATGGGTGCTGGAGGACACGAAGGGCTCAGGCCCCAGTTACTGAAAACAGACCACGCAAGGCAAGAGCGATTGCGAAATTTTTTTCATGGCCAATGTAAACATGAAGAATTTCCGCCCACGGTATTTTGTTGCCGGAAACGCACGTCAACAGACGGATGCACCTTTTCAGTTTTGGTACTTCGGCAACGCTAACAATCGTTCGTTTGCTCCAGCCGGCTTTGTCGCTCTCGCCTGTTTATTCTCGCAAAAGCAAATTTATACCAACACAAGGGCTGTACCACCAAGGAAGCTGACTGAACGGGGTGTGTGGCCTAGCAGACGGAGTTTTCACCGACAAGCCAGCAGCACCAAACGGATACTACCATTTCAGCAGGTGAATTTATCTAGGCACTTTCCATCATCCACGATAATCAACTGGGTGTTGAGAGATAATCAGATGCGCTTAGTGCTTTTTTCTACTAGCAGCCTAATTGCTTGCACAGAACAAAAATTTTCGGGGACGATGTCTAACGCTGATACTACAATCTTAAACTGCAATTCGAGTTCTGCTACCAACTGAACGATGTCAAAACTGTCCAAATACCCAGACTCAATAAAATTAACACCATCTTCAAACTCAAACGTTGGCTGCAATTCCTTAAGCATTTCAAAAATCAACTTATCCATAACAAAGCCTCTGTTAAATATTTTCTAACGAAAAAGTCCATGATCATAAGCCAATTTCACGCGCTGGATTACCGAAGACTTTCTCGCCCATATTAACCTTTTTTAACACAACACTGCCCACGCCCACGTAGGCACCGTCCTCAATAATCGCATGAGGTGCAACAGCCACATTCCCACCAATGAAAACTTTTTCACCAATTGCCACATGACCCATTATATTACTGTACGATGAAATGGTGCTATAGTTTCCAACAGTAACATCATGGCCAAGAGTGCAGGCCAAAAGTGTGCAAAAACTCCCAACTGAAATATTGACCGTCATGCCAAAACCGCCAAAAATGAGCGTGCCTTCGCCAATAGAGTTATGTTTTCCCAAGCCAGCAGAGGGATGAACAATCGTCTCAAAGACTGCGCCACGAGCTTTAAGTAACGTTGCAATTTTTTCTTTTGCACTTGGCGCGGCAATTGCCATAACAAGCACATCATTTTCTTGAGGAAAAAAATTCTTAATACTCCCGACAACACTGAGGTCACATGCCTTTCCATGCAAAGGATCGTCGGTATCGTCAAGAAATCCAACAATATTCCAACGTTGTCCTTGGATTGTCTGAATTTCATGTAACATTAACAAAGTTTCGCGGCCGCATCCTCCTGCACCTAATATATAAAGGTTCTTCATTGACTGATCCTAGGGACAATTGAATTATCAGATACATTGCCAACATTCTTGCGCAGCATAAAATGATGTATGGGAGAAGCCCATTTATATCCTATGCAATCAAACCCACTATCTGTGAATACGCTTATGGCTTCATCATACGAGTATTCATGAAAGTGTCCAAAGTTATTGATGACCATTCTTCTATTCCGTTGCTCTTCTGAAAGATCATCTGGGTAAGGCATTTCTCGATAACTATCTACGTTGTGGTGTACAATTTCCTGGGGAACACTCACAAAGAGATAACCATTATCCGTAAGCAAATTTCTTAATTTTTTCATGCTGTTTACAGGATTATATATAAAATGTTCCATTACCTGTGCGCAAACGATTATGTCATATTGCCCGCTAAAGCTATCGAGCTCAATGAAGCCATTGATGGTTTTAATATCATATTTTTTCAGCAGATTAGCAGAAGATTCTCTTCGCCACTCAGCCCAAAGCTGCTCTTCATTAGGGATCGTAATCCATGTAACATCAATGTCCATAAGCTTTTTCAAACTCAAAGACATTATTCCAATGCCTGCACCGACTTCCAGATATTTAATACCGCTCTTCTTTTTAAAAAATCTATAAATCCACATATATAAAAAGTCCCAATACCCCGCCCCTTCGAGAGAAGCTCTGCGGATATTCGCTATTTCATTCCAGTTTCCCAAAAAATTAATAGGTGAGAAAACTTCATTAATAGAATCAAAAAAAGCTTTTTGCATTAAATTATTACCGTTAAAATCTTTGGAAAAAGAATCATATACAATCCCAAACTCGTCAACTCCCTGGTATAGCAATAGTTTTATCACTGAGACATGCTCTGCATAATCACGCAAGGCTACTATAAAAAAATATGAATTTACATCTCTAAGAATCTCTTTGTAATTGACAACACTGATACCCATAAAGTCAAAATCAGCCTCATACTGCTGCACGTCACAAGCAATATCAACAGAAATTCCCGCATGTTTTAGTGCGCAAACCACAGCAAAAGACTCAGGCCTCCATCCCCAGAGAACAATTTTTTTCCCGCTCGCCTGCGCGGCCCCAATATCTTCAATGGAAAATTTGTCTGTCACAAGAATATATGTGTAAACATATGTTGTAACGCCTTTCCATGTGTAGGCGAGATGATTACTTCTCATTATTTGTCTCTTTGGTGCAGGAAGTAATTTCAAGTTTGCCTTTACAATTTCGGCAATACTCAAATGAATCAGGTTTAGACAAAACAACTCTCCTGTTTTTTGATTGAACAGCTTCCGTGAGAGTCATGTCCGCTATATTACCACAAGAAAGAACACCTTCATAATCCAAGCAACAAAAAGTGATGTCACCATTACTTAAAATGACAAGACTATGGGCAAATGTACATGAAAAATCATATGCAGGTGTTATATTAATCTTACATTCACCACCAAAGGACTGCTGTAAATATTCGGCATCAGGGGTAAAAATAAAAAACTTCTTCAATGTTACAAAAAAGTTGGGGAAAACTTCCCAGTTTAACCACGTGATGTGTTCAGGCAAGGAGTGAAAAAGGTCATTGGGAATATCCTCTCTCCTTCGATAGAGATAGTGATCTCCACGAGAAAAAATTTTCTTTCTACCATTATAAAAATTGGCATAACGCTCTCTCGCTTCAGGGTACATCTGTTCCAATTCTTCTCGCCACTTTTCCATAACATCCTGAAAAGCGCCCCATTCTTCTGCACTAAACCCCTTCCACAACTTATCATAAAAAAGATGTAAATCATACATAACATCCAGTCTTATCTGAATGTTATTCTCAAATCGTTCTTTACTGAAAACAATATTTTTTATTTTTTTCAAATATTCAGCGAAAGAAATATTTACACCTCTAAGCGACATACTGCGGTCCGATATCGTATGCAATGAGATTTCTACAAGACGCAAATTTTTATGTCGAAAGAGTTGTTGCTGCTTGGAAGCTGTTAAAAGCAAACCATTAGTCGTAATCCAATAATGAATATCATTCTGATCACATATTGTGAGATATTCATCAAATCGCGGATTTAAAAAAGGCTCACCAAGAGTGTGAAAAGTAATATCACAAGGTATACCTTTAAGTTCATCAAGGACCTTGAGAACATTTTCATGGGCCATATCTTGCTTTTTTCGCTTAAGAACCCCAATGGGGCAAAATGAACAGTTCATATTGCACCGGGATGTCAGCTCTAAAAAAACGCTACTAATAGGCGGCTCACAGGTTTGTACACTTGACATGAGCTGATTGGTGCAATTCAACATAAAACCCCCTTAAAACCGCAGATGCTCACCACCATCGACGTGGATATTTGCGCCTGTAATGTACGAAGCATTATTTGACAATAAAAAGTTAACAACAGTTGCCACCTGAACGGGTTGCCCAGGCGAAAGTAGAGAGGGATTCCAACTATCTGCAGATATAGGCTGCAGCAAAGGAGTATCCCACATCCGTGTTTGAAAAGAACCAGGCGAAATCGCATTAACACGAATCTGCGGTGCTAGGTCACGGGCAAGAGCAGAAACTAATGAATTAATTGCTCCCTTGCTGGCACAGTAATGGGGTTGATGTTTCGCCCCGATTGCTGCAGCAATACTACTCACAAGAACAATATTTTTAAGAGCTTCACCATTAACTTTGCGCTTGAGCAATGTACTGATAATTTCACATGCTGAAAAATAATTAACTTTCATGACCTGCAGGCCAACTGAATATTTTGTCTTAGACATGGGTAAAAGTTCGGTCATACCAGCAAAATGAACAAAAGACTCTACATTAACAGCATGATCGTTTAAAAAGGCTTTGACTGTCCCCCCTAAAGCTTCAACTTCAAGCAAGTCATAAGGAAAAAGCAGAACATTGTGCCCAAACTGAGTGCAGAAATCACCAACCGCCTTTAATCTATCGAGATCTCGACCAAGCAGAATGCAATCTCGCTCCTTAGCGATCAACTTTGCAGCTGCTTCTCCTAAACCAGATGTCGCACCAGTGATAAAAGTATAGGCCATTGCCACCCTCAAAATTTATTTATGGTTAAGCTGAGCCTCATCGTTTAACCTGAGTCTGTCAATTTTGCCATTAACGTTGCGTGGCAACTCTGAAGTACGAATATAAATTGAAGGCAACATGTAGCGCGGCAACTGCTGTAACAAGCTTTTTTTTAATTCGCTACTTTCTATATCATTGGCAGATTCAAAAAAAAGGACAATTTGTTGTGCAGCTTTATCGTAAATAGCACAACAGTTTTTAATATCACCTCTTGTACTAATAACTGCATGTTCTATTTCAGGGAGTTCAATTCGATACCCATGATGTTTGATCATGCTGTCTTTTCTGCCCTTATAAACAATATCACCAAAATCATTTTCATATACAATGTCACCAGTTCTATAAATCAATTCAGGGTAGCTAGTATTAAGGGGATTTTGAACAAAAGCTAATGCAGTTTTTTCGGGATCATTGTAGTATCCCATTGATAATGAGGATCCGCGGACGCAGAGTTCGCCTTCTTCTCCGCGCTTAGCCCGTCTCCCGTCATCAGTAATGATTACGACATCAGTATTTGGAAAAGGTTTTCCTATTGGAATCGGCTCATCATCATGCAAGGGACGATTAACAACGTAATATGTACAATCTAACGTTATCTCAATAGGACCATAAAAATTAATAAAAGTTGTTTGAGGCAGCATTTTGTACCAATAATTAAATTTTGCCGTAGGAAACACTTCTCCGGCAAACCAGACCATTCGAAGTGCAGGTAGTTTAACGCTGTTCAAAATATCCATATTAGCAATGTTGACCATAATCGTTGGCACCCAAAACAAAAAAGTAACGCTTTCTCGACTCAACAACTCAAGCAAACGAACAGGAAATGCTGCCAAGGCATCAGGAATCAATACAAGAGTGCTTCCCATAACCATAAGCATGCACAGTTCAAAGCTATATATATCAAAAACCAGTGGTGAAAGACTGCCCACAACCTCATTCCCACTCACAAGCTCCAACTCAACGACTCTTGCCGTAAAGTCTATAAAACTTCTGTGGTTTAAAATTACACCTTTAGGAGTGCCCGTAGAACCAGACGTATTGATCACGCACAACGGATCAGTATCTATAATTTTTTTACGCAAACCAAGGATTTCTTGCATTTCTGAATCAGCAAACTCTCTTGTCTCGCCAGACTCCGAAAGCAAACCATCAATTAAAAGAAGTGGGATATCATTCTGCGGCAACGTCCCCTTCATGGCTGTGGAGGTAATAATTAAACAAGGTCGTATTTGAGAAATAATATTTTGAATGCGCTCTTTAGGATTTTTAACATCAAGATTCATGTAAGCATTCGCACTGTATAGAATACCAATGTTGGCCACCACAGATTGAACGCTTTTAGGAAGATAAACAGCAATTATGACGTTTTTTTTCTTCAGCAAATGTGATATTTGTTTAGCAACAACGAGTGAATTAACGTATAATTGCTTGTTTGTAACGCGCTGCTCGCCATCAACAATAGCAACGCCTTCAGGACAAGATTGAACCCGCTGATCAAAATATTGAGATATATTGATAGGCAACATACTAGCTCTCAAAGTTTGAAATCCAATTTATTGCATTTTTCACCGCACTAAGCCAGTAATCCAAATTATGCAGACCGGGGCTAACCTCAGTGCTAACGTCAAGCCCATACCTTTGACACACGGCAGCCATGTTTTTTGTTTGTGCTAGACTAAGATAATCTCTATCGCCGCACATAAAATTAAAACGCGAACTGTTGGGCGTCTTGTGCATTAATAGACTCTCAATATCTGCTCCCGGCCGTAATTGCCCTTGCTCATCAAGCATGAGCCTATTCATAACTTTTTCACCCAGAATCTTGATAAAAGGACGTATAGTCCTGTCTTTCAGCGCCCTTTCATCCAAAGGCAATCTAGGATCATAAACGCCTGAAATGGCAGCAATAGCTGAGAAAGTATCAGGTTTCTTCACACCCCAAAGGGTTGCCCCAAAAGCCCCCATTGAGATGCCAATCAAAAAATTATCCTGAGGGGAAGAAGAAATCTGAAAATTTGCCTGAATACAAGGAAGTAATTCATCGCTAAGAAAATCAGATTGCTGTTCAATGCAAGAATTCAAAAAATAACCATTCCCCAATCCTGGGGAAATTAATGCTATATCTTGCCTATCAGCTTCACCTAACATCGACAGCTTATCTAAAAAAAAATTTTCATCTTCCATGGCAGGATGCAAGAGCCACAAAGCCTTGTACGGCGGATTCCCAGCCAAATGTCCGTATGGAAGAACAATATTGACCTTTACAGGTCTATAAAGAGTAAGCGAAGCTATTGTCATCTGCAACTTTATCATTGCACACTCACATTTTATTACTTGCTATAAAATACAAACACTACTTATTAAATATTAAATTATATATATACACTCCATCAAAATTTTCACCCAAGGCCCGATAAATTTTAATAAGTCGTTTTTTGTTTACATCGCGCCACCCATAAGAACGCGCCAATTTAATATTGTTTTTTTTGAAATACTTTTCAACAAAGTTATTGAGGTAAAACATTACCCCAGCTCCACGATATTCTTTTCGCGTATATTCATAAATACAAAATCTAATTCTATTTTTTATTGTAAAATAACAGATTGCAATTATCTCACCATGTTTTTTGGCAACAACAACATTCTTCTTTCTTATGTTCTCTCTGATTGCATCCAGTTCCGGGATATTTTCGCTACAAAGATCGAATTCTTCCAAGAGCATATCAAGCACAGCCTGAGCATCGTCTAAATCTGCAAAGGAGGGTGACACTTTAACGCCCCCCTTTCTCTTATCTTTTCCAAAAGACGAAAAGAAATCCTCTGCCGCTTCATTTTTGCTGGAAGTAAAATTAACTCGCCCAATTTTTTTACTAAGCTCAAAAGAAAAATTTTCAAGCAAAGAAGCAATTTCTCCAGTTAATGGCTCAACCCCAATAACAGATATTCGCACAGGAAAATCATGCTTATAAATTACACGTGTGAAGATATCCATAGCATTTTTAAGATGCTCCTTTGTTGAAGTATAAAATAAAAGATCGAAATATTTATCATGATATGGGATGAGTACAATAATAGTTTCTTCGAAAGCAGAAATAAAACACTCTTTTTTAACAAATATATCAGCCAATTCAGAAATTGACAAAAAAACGTTACTTAAAACGCCCCGATTCTCCTTTTTCAAAGAATCGACCGCATCCGCAAACGTCGCAATATCAGCTCGATGCAAAGAGGGAAAGCCTTCCTGAATATTACTAGTTAGCACGCGGCACCGCCATTAAAGGGAATGTTGGACCCGGTAATAAATCGCGCTGAATCCGACAATAAATAGGACACCATAGAGGCAATATCTTCTGGGGGTATTAGTCCAAGTGGCTGATACCCATTTCTCTTAATTTCTTCGTCAAGCCCACCTGTCAGTTCATCTAAGGCGCTCAGCCGTGCAACATTGACGACGCCGGGTCGTATACTATTAATGGTAACTTTTTTAGAAGCTAATTCACGCGCCAGGCAGCGTACTGACGCATCCAACGCAGCCTTGGACGCAGCGTAAGGTGTGAAGTATTTGTCATTACAAATGCTTGCCAACGAAGAAATGGCAACAATCCGCATTTCCGATTCTTTCTTTTTCCTGCGCACGAGACAGCGCACAAATTCTACGAAAGCGTAAAAATTAACCTGCATCACGTAGTGAAGGCGTTCAGAACTAAGATCTCTCAATCTCGAGGTATCTCCGACTCCAGCACAATAGACGCAGCCACTAATGCTGGGGTAATCAGCAGTTATCGTGCCCACCATTCGATCAATATCAACAAGATTTGAAACATCAAAGGGATAGATTTGGTGTGAGCCTGGCGTCAGCGATTGCCGCACTTGCTCCATGCAATCTTTTCGGCGGGCCAGCATTGCCAGGGAAGCACCATCTCTGGCAAGTTGAATGGCAATGCTTTCACCTATGCCGGACGAAGCACCAATAATCAAATAATTTTTGCCGTCATGCTCATAAGCCATTTATTGCACCTCATTCACCAACGCGTCTTCAAATCTTCCATCATAGTTGAACATGGGGACTATAACTGCTGGCTCAAGCGAGATTTCTGCAATCCCCCAAGAGAGGCCTATTCCAAAAGCACAAGTAAGCAGCCGAAGTTTTTCTTTCGCACAATTTGCGTAAGCATCAACTAGCGTCAGCGAAGTCGATGCGCCACTAGTATTTGCAAAACGGTCTACAGATAATGGAACTTTATCCATAGGAACTTTTAAACGCCGTGCAATAGTTTTCAAAATTTGCAGATTTGCCTGATGCAGTACCAATCCATCATAGTCTTCAATTGCAGTATTATATCGCGCAATAAAATTTTTTATACTGTCGACAACTGTTGTCGTTGAAAACATTGTAATTTCAAGCCCATCCATATAATTATTTTTGCCATCACAATATGTTTCAATACCATTTGACAGCGAGACATACTGCTTGTGGCGCCAGGCGTTGCGCACTCCTCCTATTGGATTAAATAAAAAGCGATATCCTGAGCCATCAGTATGCAAAGCAATTCGCATATTATAGCCGCTTTTCTTTTCTAAAAGCAGCGCTGTTATTCCTTCTCCATGAATAAAACTCTGGTCAGCAAGCAAGGCGCTTACATCATTATAATATTGCCACTGGGCATCACCAGAAAGCATCAAAATACGCTGTATATTTTTTTGCTGGAGTAATGAAGCACAAGTCGCAAGACCGCTGGGAAAACTCGAGCAACCCAGTGTGATATCATATGCCATTGCATCCTTAGACAAATTCAATCTGTAATGCATTATAAAAGCATTACCAGTACCAGGATTAAAATCAGGGGTTTGAGATAGAAAGACAACAGCATCAATGCTTTTTTCATCCCATCCTGCTTTTTCCATGGCTTTTATTGCAGCACCATAAGCTAAGTCTGTGCTCGTTTGCTCTGTAAGAGATATATGGCGTTGCAATATCCCTGTTTGTTTTTGAAAACTATGCACATATTCAGGGTTTGCACTTTTTTCAGGCTCTATAACTTGAACAAAAGATGGCACTGCACAGGCAAGCGCTGCTATACGGACATTATCAAATTCAAAAACGGCAGGCATATCATGCCTCCAGTTCCATGGTATCAAGAATGTCCTTAACTGTTTTAAATGAACGCACCTGTGCTCCGCTCATTTTTCTTCCAAACTCGTCACTCATAAAAACAACATATGACAATGCAGCCAAAGAATCCCATTCTTCAATTTCTGAAAGAGAGGCTTCAGGACTCAGCGTACCTTCGTCCATTTCCATCATCTCTTCCAGGGCTGCCAGCTTTTCCTTCTCGTTCATACGACTTCCTTCTCTTTACGTTATCCTGGAAAGGCAGTAACCCCATTGCCGGGGTGTTCTATCAGTTCGCAAAAATCCATTTCACCCAAGCGGCAAATAGCCGCAGCTAGGGACAAACCCGCACCAAACGCAGAACAGCACACCAATGGCCGTTCATGCAACATGCGCTCTCCAAGGTTAAAAGTGATATTAACGGGGATAGTAACTGATGAAGAGTTGCCAAAATATTCAACAACATTGTTAAAAAGTATTTCTTGCGGAACTTCCATCAGATCTGCCAACTTCTGTAACATAAATCTATTCGGTTGATGCGTTAAGTGATATCGTATATCATATTTATCTACTTTTGCAAAATTACATACTTCTTCAATCAAAGGGGGAACACTCTCCATGACAAACTGAAAGACAGCTGTGCCATCCATGTGCATATCATTCATTGACCGGTAGTTGCCCATGTCATCCTGAAAGACTCTACCAGTTTCCTCGCTGTAAGGCATTCGACATCCGCCAGCAGGTACAAGAAGAGCTTCTCTACGGCTGCCATCATTATTAAACAAAAAATGAATTTTGTCTTCGGGGTCATCGCTCCGACATACAACCGTTACAGCAGCAGCATCGCCACAAAGTGGATAGGTATTTCTGTCAAGCTTGTTAGCTCTGCAAGCGCCACAGTCAGTATTTATCAACACGACTTCATCAATACCCGCAGCCACATAGGAACATGCTGTGTACAAACCGGAAATAAACCCGATACAATTTTCGTAGATATCCGTGCAAAAAACATTTTTCGGCAAACCGAGTTGCCCGTGTATTACCTTACTATTACCTGGCACCGGGTGATCAGCCATTTGTGCTACGACGATTACAGCCTGTAACTTTTCTCTGTCAAGCAAACCATGGTGAAAAAGGTAATTCATTGAGTACGATGCAAGATCACAAGGTGTTGTGTTTGCATCGGCAATTCTATGTTCGTTAAAGCCCATCACTCGTCCAAGACGACGCGAAGTTTTTTCTGGGAAAGGAAAAAGCTTCAACTCATCTTCAAAACGAAAAACTTGTTGAGGAACAGTAGCGCATATTCCCCGAATTTTAACACCACACACACTGGCTTTCATACTTTTCCCATGCTCATTTGCGTCGAATTAAAGCTTATTGCTCCGTAATTTGACCGCATGACTTCTGTAAAACCATTTGTGAAAAGATAGTATCCGAAGCAAAAACAGTCGTCACCTTACCTAACTACAAAATGCAATAAGGACAATCACTATAAAAAACCATTCCAGCCGCCTCCAAAAATCTTTTTTTCAACACACCATACCCATTAACTACAGATGAAAATTAATCATTTTTAATGTGCGCGATACGAAGAGAGTTAAGGAAATGTTTACCAAATTCAGGGAACGCCTTACATGCTTTGTCCAGCAATGAAGTATCCCCACTTTCAACATAAATTTCGAGAAAATTTGCAAAAACACCATTTGCTAAACTTGCCAAGCGGACAAAATAACGATTTTTGAAATGCTCATTAACGACTTGATAGGTTTCCAGCTCTGACATGCCATGGAGGCGGCGATTTTCTAAGGACGAAACAGTGCTCGCGTAGTACAGGGCCGTCTTATGCCGCCGGTATACCGACATCACCTCCGGCAAAAAACCGACTTTTCCCAATTCGGCGTGCAGTAGATGCCAATACCAATCGCCAGGGCAAATGTCAGGACGAAACCAATCAGGCACGCCATCCTGAAAACGCCATCGGTATACAACAGAATTAGTTTGAATCAAATTCCCCTGCAACAGGTCTGCCAAATAATACTCTTTACGAATGCCTCTTGGCATCATTGACAAGGGCGGATAGATATCGGAGCGAGATGGCTCTCCCTCATAACGAACACTGACAGGATGAAAACATAGACTGCATTGAGGACTGGCTTCCAAAAAATCCACTTGTTTTTGTAACTTAAGAGGATCTAGGAAGTAGTCGTCCCCATCACACAGCGCAGCATAACGTGAACTACAACGTATAAACAAGCCCATAACATTTTCAGACGGCATGCGGTGAGACAATAGCACCGGCCGAACTGACGCATGCTTAGCCGCGTAATCAGCAACGATTTCTGCAGTACCATCCGAAGAACAATGATCCAGTACAATGTGCCTCACTGGAAAATTTGTGCGTTGTGCCAGTACGCTGTCCATACATTCAGCAATATACGCACTGTGATTGTAAGTCATAGTTAACACAGTTAACTCAATCGGCGGTGTCTGCTCTCCAATAACATTATATTCATTAGACACAGAAGAAAGCGCCGAAGCAAAAATTTTCTGATCTTCAGAAAGCAGCAAAGAGTCGTTTACGTATCGCTGACGGAGGGGATTTGCCACCGAAGAGGGAAGAGCGGCCGCGAATGCTTCTGCATTTAAATCGGGCAACTGAGTCACAAATTGGGCTTCTGCTTGCGTAGCTAGCCACGGGGGACAATCAAGGCTTCCAGCTTCCAGTCCGATGAGCTCCTCAAGTGCACGTAGGTCGGCCGCACCATTTTCAATTAACGACTGGCGCAGTTTTTTGGGACTAAGAGGCGCAGTACCCCAGGAAATTTCAGTCCGCATCAGGCAATCCATGAAAAGCCCAGCATCAACCTGGGGCCACCCGTTGCCACGAACTTGCAACGTCCAAGCTAATCGGCGCCCCTCTTGAGAAGCCAAAAATAACGGATGCACTGGCACTGACGATGGTGGGGTTGGCGCAGGACAACCCATTTTTGCAAAGAAACCAATAGATACATCATTACATGTTTTAGCGACTGGGCTATCTGAAAAATCAGTTAGAACTGCAACATTATTGCGCCCCCATTCGTTATAAGCATCTTTAATAAGCGATGATATAGAACTGTAAACTTCGCCGCAAATTCGACCTTCACCGTCAGAAAGAAGATACAGCGCCTCCATATATCGCTGCTCAAAAGCGCACAACGGACGTCCAACAGAAAAAAAACTCTGCACTGTGTGCTTTTTCAAATCAATATAGCGCCTGATTAAACGCGCAAGCGATTGTTGCCCCATTAGATTTGGGATGTGCGTCATAAGCAACACATCCCGTCCTGCATCAATATGAACAGCCACCTCTTCAAGCCATTTGACCATATGTGGTGGTGGTGCTTCATTTTCAGACACAGCTTTCCACATCAGCAATTGCGAAGGTACCAACTCACAAAGCCAATGAGCAAATGGGCCAAGCACAATGCCATGCTCCGCCAGCATGTCGCGATTCGCATGTATTGTTGCAAAGACCCATGGCCATGAAGGACTCAGATCGGTGTAAAGTAAAATTCGCGCCATAATATTTCTAATGTTGATTATTTAACCGCAATTTATACAACATTATGAAAAGCATCCCGTATGCTTCTCGATATATTAATGATTTCATTTTCGAGCAAATCACCAAACATCGGTAAACACAGAACTCTTTGTGCCGCACTTTCTGCAACAGGGCAAGAGGCTTTATATTCTGGAGCCAAATACGGCAACGTGTTAAGCGCTGGATAAAAATACCGACGCGGATGCACACCATGTTTTTGCAGGGCCCGCTCGACAGCCAAACGATGTTGTTCATCTTGGAGCAAGATAGGATAATAAGCGTTATTCCACTCAAGCCCTTGTTGAATGCCAATTCGCACTAGATCAAGTCCCTCAAGGGATTCATCATATATTGCATAGATATTTTTGCGTTTTCGGATTTCTTCATCTGTCCCCGGCAAGAGAGCTAGACCAACGGCTGCATGAAGCTCGCTCAGCTTGCCGTTAATACCCAGACTATAATGAGTGTCACCAACGTGCCCAAATGCCCGAGCCAGCGCCAAGGCTCTAAACTCTTCGTCTGAATGGCAAATGACACAGCCGCCTTCTGCAGTATGAAAAACCTTTGTCGCATGAAAACTGCAGATGCTATAGTCACCATAATCCAATAAGCTTCTGCCATTATAACGGGAACCAAAAGCCTGAGCTGCGTCATAGATAAGTTTAACACCCCGTTCACGACAAATTTCTTCCAACTGTTCGACATCGCAGGCAAGCCCATAAATGTGAACTGGAAGTACACCAGCAATATCTGGTTCATCGCGAAGCCGTTGACGCAACAGATCGGGGGATAGACATAACGTGTCTGGATCCACATCAACAAAGACAGGGGAGCACCCCATCCACAATAAAGCAGAAAGAGTGGCTACATAGGTATAGGGAGTAAGTGCAACTTTTTTTTGAGCCAGCCCGGCGCAATGAATGGCCAGCATGAGGGCAGTTGTGCCATTGTTACAAGAAAGAACATTAGGCAGGGAAAGATATTCACCCAGGGATTGTTCCAATTCACGGACACAAGAACCGTTATTGGTGAGCCACCTGGTTTTAAAAATTTCGCCACATTGCCGCAAAAACGTTTCCATTTCTGGCATGCGCGACTGTGTAACTTCCAGATACTTTTCCATTACACGACCTGATACGCTCTGAGCGTTACGTGTTCTAAAAAAAATTATTTACAACAATTTAGGATGCATACTATGGTCGATACTCTTTTAACGTTCTCCTAATGGTGCCTACGTATGTATAGAGTGTCAACAGACTATTATCCCTCAGCCTCAAAGCTGAGGGTTTTCCTGCCATGCGTGGAGTTATAGCAATTATAACGATATGCCCAACCGGCAGGTTGACTGTCCTTTCTCAGAGTGGGGACGTTTCTGCATAGCGCACCTTTGCATTGAAGTCCTGGCAAAGAGCTTCGCTTTACCATTGGTTCAATAAGTAAGGCCGTATTCACTGCGCTTCACCATAAACTCACGACGGGTGTCACGCCTTTGCGCAACCTAGCAAGAGCGATTACTCTGATGGGTTGTTCCATCTTGACGCCTTGGGAGGTGACCTTACCCCACTGCGTATACCACTCGTAAGTTAGTGATTCCCAAGGGGTTGCAGGTCATATTCTTTGCGCGAAATTCTTCCGGTGTCAGCCAGCCCAAGGAACTGTGCGGTCGCCGTTGGTTGTAAATCCTGCCGCCAGGCTTCGACTGTTCTGCGAGCATCGTTCAGGGGCAGAAACACGTTCTGATTTAAGCACTCATCCCGGAATTTTCCCGTTAAAGCTTTCAATGTGCCCATTGTCCGTGGGCTTCCCCGGACGAGTGAACTCTATCTGTACTCCATGCTCAAAAGCCCCTGCATCCAAGGCCTTACCGTTAAATTCTGGGCCGTAGTACGTTATCAACCTTGATATACTGCGGCAACCTTTCTTGAAGGCGTAGTTTTTCAAGCACTCGCACAACTCGGACTCCAGACAACGACATATCCACTTCGAGCGCCGGGCTTGAACGATCCCACAGATCAGCAATTGTCAAAATCGGGATGCGTCGCCCACCCATAAGGGAGTCGCTTACAAAATCCATCGCCCATTGTTCATCTGGGCCATCAGGGCCAGCCTGGGCAATACGGGCATGGCTTGGACGCCTCACGCGTTTGCGGGTACGCAACGAAAGGTTTTCTTCCTGGTAACCCCTTTCTGTCCGCTTGTGGTTCTGCGCCAGCCCTTCCCCCCGGCGCAATAACTCATGCAGGCGCGGAGAACCGAAACGCCGCCGATCTTGTGCCAGCTCCAGCATCCGCGTCCGTAAAAGAAGAACACGGTCTTCAGATAGTGATCGCCTGGCTGAGCAGCGGTTAAACTGAATCACTCGGCAAGCCCGCCGCTCTGAGTAGCCATGACCCGCCTGAATGTGCTGCACGGCTGCCCTATTAGCTGCGGGCTTCAAATTTTTTTTGAGATCACGTCCTTCAGGACGACAATATCAAGTGCCTGCTCGCCTACAAGTCTTTTCAGCCGTGCGCTTTCTTCCTATAACTGGCGTAACCGCTTTGCGTCAGAGATGTTCATTCCACCGAACTTGCTGCGCCATTTGTAAAAGGTCGCATCCGAGATGCCATGCTGACGGCACAGATCAACGACACGAACTCCAGCCTCAGCCTGCCGCAAAATCCCAATAATTTGCTCTTCGATGAATCTGCTACGTTTCATTCTTGTGCTCCTATGTCAGGAACACTAACTTTTCAATGGCATACTTCTCGGGGGGAGGGTCAATGGACAGTCCAGAAAAGTGTAATAGTGCTTTCAAAGATGAATAAATGCGCATCTCATCAATTATTTTGAAAAGAACTCTTTTTGGTGCGTTCCCCATTCGTGCTCGAATCGGGAGCGATACAACTTTTTTAAATAGTCTCGTTCTGCTTTTACATAGGCGAGTTCTTCTTCAGGCGAGAACTTCGTTTTGGGTCGCCCACGATGTTCCGCATGGCTACTTTTACCACGGCCATCTTCCAACGATTCACCAGAGTTAATCTTGGCCACCCTTAAGTAAAAGCATTACGGCTTCTTCCTTAAATGCAGGTGAATATGTAGTCTTCTTACCGTTGGCCATAAAAGCCCCCCATCATGGTTTCAAAATTTAAGCTTAGTGGGGCTTTTTTGCTTTGTCTACCTGATGGGGGTCATACCAACCACTAGCGGGGGCTACATACAAAAAAGGGCGCGAAGATCACACCCTTCGCGCCCGATAAAACGGCAATTGCCACATAAATTAGCACACGGTCAAATTGCCTCACTCGGAAACATGGCGTCACCAACGGGATTTGAACCCGTCTTAACGGCTTGAGAGGCCGCCGTCCTAACCGGATAGACGATGGTGACAACGAGGAGTTAAATAAGGCTCTCAAGCCTTATTTGTCAAGCAGTTCATACACAGGGCATAAAATCAGCCGTTGCCGTACCTGCGTTTAAGGTGCTAGGTATGGAGCTGCCGCTGGCGGCGGCCCAAATTTGAAGGAAGGAGCAGCCCTCATGAAATCTCGTCTTCACCTTCCCCTGCTTATCGCCTGTTTTGCCTTGTTGACCGCATGCGGCGGCAAGATTATTCCCACGCGCGATGGCGACATGCCCACGTGGATGGGAACCCTGGAAGACCTCCGGCGCTATCCGCAGAATCTGGATGTGTACGCCAAGGCTGCCGGAGAAGACAAACTGCTTGTTTCTCCTGCCGAGCAGGCCAATCAGGCGGCCAGGTTTATGCGCATAACCTTTGGCCCGTGGGAAATGACCAAGACCTCCATCCGCAAGCGTGATGTGGCCGTGCTGTTCAACAAGGCACGCGGCTACAAAATTGGCGATGTGCGCTGGACGCAGTCGGAATGGGATGCCATGAGCGCCAACGCGGCTCTGGGTTCCTACCCCTCGCGCAGCCAGGCAGCCATAACCGTGCGCAACGCGAACCTGCGCGAACTGCCTACCAATGAGGCGCGTTTTTCCGAGCCCACGCCAAATCCCAAGGCCAATCCCTTTGATTATTTTCAGTATTCCCTGCTACCCGTGGGCACACCGGTACTTATCGCGCACACAAGCCGTGATGGTCGCTGGCACTATGTGGAATGCCCCGTGGCGGGCGGCTGGGTGGCGGACGAAGATCTGGCCCCTGTCAGCGCAGAATTCAGATACATGTACCGCAACAGCACATTTGCGGCTCTGGTGCGCGACCGGGTGAACCTTGTCACGCCAGCAGGTTCCATACTAGCCAACATCGGTGCATTGCTGCCCATGCGTGGCGGATACTCTTCGCCTGCGGACGCCGGTTCCGGCGGTCAGGCCGCAATCGAACTGCTTGTGCCCATACGCGGTGCGGACGGCATGGCCCAACTGGCCCCGGTGTCGCTTACCACAGCAGACGCCGTTCCGTGGCCCCTGCGCATGACCCCTGGCAATGTGGCCAAGGTGGGCAATTTCATGATCGGCCAGCCTTACGGATGGGGCGGCATGTTCGGCGACAGGGATTGCTCTGCCCTCACGCGCGAACTGTTCACGCCCTTTGGCATCTGGCTGCCGCGCAACTCTGTGGCGCAAGCGCGCACAGGCGCGGTCAACATGCTTGAAGGCATGACGACGGCGGAAAAAGAAGAACAGATTCTGCGCAACGGCGTTCCCTTCCTCAGCCTTGTGGGCATGCGCGGGCATATCATGTTGTATGTGGGCAAGTATAATGGCCGCCCCGCCATTTTCCACAATGTATGGGGCGTGCGTACAGTTGAGGGCAGCGACACTGATGGCCGCTTTGTTATCGGCAGGGCCGTTGTCACCTCCATCACCCCCGGCGCTGAGCTGAAAAACCTTTACCGTACAACGACGTTTGCCGACAGGCTCCGCACGTTGAGCACCCCGGCGGATACCCTTCAGTGACAGAACTGCGCCATACAACAACAGCCGGGGATACGGGCCAGCGACTGGATCGCGTACTGCATCAGGTTGCCCCCGAGATGTCGCGGGCAGCGTTGCAAAAAGCTGTTCAGGCCGGGCACTGTCAGGTGGACGGTCTGCCGGAAACCCGCGTAAATGCTAAAATGCGGGCCGGGCAGACAATCACGTTGCGCCTGCCGGAGACCTCCACGACCTTGCAGGCGGAGGAAGGACACCTCGAGCTGCTCTGGCAGGACGAGCACATGGTGGTGTGCAACAAGCCTGCGGGCCTTACGGTGCACCCCTGCCCTTCCTGCCCGGAGCAGACCCTGGTGCAGCGCCTGCTGGGGCGTTTTCCGCAACTGGGCAGAATCGAAGGCCAGCGTCCCGGCATAGTGCACCGGCTGGACAAGGACACGAGCGGCATCCTGCTGGTGGCCCTGACAGAACAGGATCGCCTCGCACTCAGCGAGGCCTTTGCCCAGAGGAAAATACACAAGGAATATCTGGCTGTTGTGAGCGGCAGGCCGCCCGCAGCGGGTGAATGTCGCGAACCTATTGGCCGCCACCCCACAGCCAAGGTCAAGATGGCTGTTGTGGCAGAATCGCGCGGCGGGCGCGCAGCCCATACGGAATGGAAAACCCTGTGGACAGCTCCGGACAAGCGCTTCTCCTTGCTTGCCGTGCGCATCCATACCGGGCGCACGCATCAGATACGCGTGCACATGACCCACCTTGGGCATCCCCTGCTTGGCGACAGGCTTTATGCGCCCAAAGCCGTGCAGGCCCTCGCCCCGCGCCAGATGCTGCACGCATGGCGCATCAGCTTTATCCACCCGGCCACGGGTAATCTTATGAATTTTGCCTGCCCTCCGCCGGACGACATGCTCATGGCAGCACTTCAGGGCTGCCGCCGCATGCGCCGCGTGGTGGTAACGGGCAATCCCGGCAGCGGCAAATCTGCCTTTTCCCAATGCCTGGCCGATATGGCCGTGCCTGTGTTCAGCGCCGATGCAACGGTTGCCGCCCTGTACGCCCCCCGAGGGGAGGCTGCGCAATGGATCGGGCAGATCGGCGGTAGCGCCCTGCTTACTCCAGCAGGTGCCGTGGATAAAACCGCACTGCTTGAGGCCATGCGCACCAACCCCGTGCTGCGCCGCGAGGTGGAAAACATGGTGCACAGCCTGACGCACAAGGCGCTGGAAGCATTCTGGATACAGCAGGAATCTCTGGGCGTGCCGCTGGCCGTGGCCGAGGTGCCCCTGTATTTTGAAACAGGCTGGCAAAACAGCTTTTCACCTGAACCGCACGTTGTCGGGGTGCGCTGCGCCATTCCCCTGCGCGCACAGCGCGTAGAGGCTAATCGCGGCTGGTCGCAAGACAAACTGGAAACTATTGAAGGCTGGCAATGGACGCAAGACCGCAAAATGGCCGCCTGCAACACCGTTGTGGATAACGAGGGTTCGCTGGAATCTTTATGCGCCCAGGCCCAGGAATTTTTGACAAGCATGCGCACTCAGGATCAGAAGGATGAACAGGCCCTTGCGCTGCACCTCGCGAGGCTGTGGCAGTAACTACTACAGTCAGATACTGTCTATCCACTCAAGTTCCCTGAGTTTTTCACCTAATTTGCCATTTCTTGACACAATTCGCAGTATTCGCGTATAGGCTATCTTTAAATTTTCAGACCAAAAGCATCAGTTGAAGCAAAACATGTCAGACGCACAACAGCCGCATCAGGGCAATCTAGCCAATCCCCTGGTGCTGGCCTTGGAAATATCAAGTTCAGCCCTTCTGCACGTCAGCAAAGAGCCTTTTCTCAGAGCAGCCATGGCCAGCATTGGCGAATCCTTGCACTGTGAGCAGGTGTCTCTTGTGGAATTTGACGATGATCAGTGGTCTGCCCCTGTGGTCTGGCGGTCGGGCATTCGCAGTGCAACGGCAGATATGCCGGCGGCAACGCTCAACGACATGTCGCCGGTGCTGAGCCTGTTTGAAGAGGGCAAAAGCCTGTGCGTTGCCGATACCTCGGCCATGCCTGAGGGCCCACAAAAAGCCCTGTTTCTCTCCCGTGGAATCAAATCGGCAATCTGCGTGCCCATCGCCCACGATGGCCAGCTTTTTGGCGGCATCTGCCTTTTGCGGCACCGTTATCGCGGGCAATGGTCTATCGAGGACTCCAGCCTTTGCCATCTTTTGGGCAGCATCCTTGCCATCACTCTGACCCATTTTCGTCTTTACGGGCAGTTGCAGCGCAAGCACAAGCAACTACACGACATTCTTGATGCATTCACTGATCCTGTCTGTATTGTGGATATGGAGACGTACAAGATTCTTTTCGTCAACAATAGTGTTGAAGAAACGTATCCACGCAAAGACGGTACGCTGTCAAACATCTGCTATAAAAGGCTCATGGGGCGGGATACGCCCTGCCCCTTTTGCACCAATGCCATTATTGCCGCCTCCAGCGAGCCATATCAGTGGACTTATGAAAACAAGACCACCAGGCGCACCTATACGGTGGTGGATAAAGCCATCAAGTGGGACAACGACAAAACGGTTCGCCTCAGCATTTCACGCGATGTGACTGACCTGCTGCAAACCCAGCACGAAAAACAGGATGCCGTGGTGGCCTCGCAGGCCAAAAGCGAGTTTCTGGCGCACATGAGCCATGAAATCCGCACGCCCATGAACGGCATCATCGGCCTCACCCATCTGGCCCTGCAATCCGATCCCAGCGATGAGCAGAAAAACTATCTGCAAAAAATCCGCACTTCCGCCACCAACCTGCTGGCCATCATCAACGATATTCTGGATCTTTCCAAAATCGAAGCCAACAAGATGGTGCTGGAAGACGCCAACTATCCGCTGGAAGACGTGCTTGAATTCGTACACACCTCTCTGCGCTTTCCCATTGAACAGAAGGGGCTTGAGTATGAATGCAAACTTGGCGACGATGTGCCGCTGAAGCTCTGGGGCGACAGCCTGCGCCTCAAGCAGGTTTTGCTCAACCTCATGAACAATGCCGTCAAATTCACCGCCGAAGGGCGCATAACACTGCGAATTGACCGCGAGCTTTCTGGCGACAAAGACAGCCTGCACTTCCGGATTGCCGATACGGGCATGGGCATCAGCCGCGAATACCAGCAGCACCTTTTTGATCCCTATACCCAGGCCAATGCGAGCATCAGCCGCCGCTTTGGCGGCACCGGCCTTGGGCTGAGCATCTGCAAGCGCATTGCGGAGCTCATGCACGGCGCACTGTGGTGCGAGAGCGAACTGGGCAAGGGTTCCACCTTCCACCTGAGCATTCCCTGCACAGCTGCCCGCAATATCTATTGCCCCCAGGAGCAGGCCGCCGCCACGGCAGAGCCGCTGGACGGAGCGGCAGAATGCAGCATTCTGGTGGCGGAAGACAACGAAATCAACGTGGAAGTATTGCGCGCCATGCTGCGCCAGCTGGGCTTTGAATGCGATGTTGCGCCCAACGGCAAGGAAGCCCTGCGCATGGCCATGGAAACCCCATATGATATTGTGCTGATGGACGTTAACATGCCCGTCATGGACGGCCTGACCGCCACGCGCGAACTGCGGAACATGCTGCCGGAAAATGACGAGCAAAAAGCCCTGCCCATCATTGCCCTCACCGCCGCGACCCTGCCTGACAATATCGCTGAAATCATCAACGCGGGTATGAACGATCACATAGGTAAGCCCTTCAGCATGGCTACCCTGCGCAATAAACTCGCCAAGTGGCTCAAGCTCCACTGAGCATCCTGACAAATCATGGCTGCCGCAAAAGTTTCCAAAACCAATGCCGCCAGAATTCTTGAAGGCCTGGGCATTCCCTACGAACTGCACACTGCTGACGTGGACGAAAATGACCTGTCAGCCGTGACCATGGCGCACAATCTGGGCGTTGACCCTGCCTGCGTTTTCAAAACTCTGGTAGCCAAGGGCGACAAAACAGGCGTGCTCATGGCCTGCATCCCTGCTGCGGCGGAGCTTGACCTCAAGGCGCTGGCCGCCGCATCTGGCAACAAGCATGTGGAAATGGTTCCGCTCAAGGATGTTCGTCCCCTCACCGGTTATATGCGCGGCGGCTGCTCCCCCCTTGGGGCCAAGAAGGCCTATCCGGTTTTTGTGGACGAAAACGCCATCCTGCTTGAAACCATCTTTGTGAGCGCAGGTCAGCGCGGCGTTCAGCTGCGCCTCAAGCCGGATGACCTGCTGCGCGCCGTTGCAGGGCAATACGCCCCAGTGGCGCGCATTTAGTAGCCCCCCGTATTTCCCGCATAAAACCCGCCCGCCGGGGCAGACACTCACAAGCTGCCGCGTGGGTATCATCAATACTTTACGGAGCGCATGCTCAGCCATCTGCCCATCCGACAAGGAGATCATCCATGCAGTATTACCACGCAGATGTGTTTTGCAATGAGCCCATGACCGGCAACGGTCTGACTGTTTTTATTGCCAAGGCCTTTCCGGAACGAACCGTCATGCAGCAGATTGCCCGGGAGTTCAGGCAGTTTGAAACAATATTCCTTGTCCAACGCAGTGATGCCGTTTTTGACGCGCGCATCTTTACGGTTGAGGAAGAACTGGATTTCGCCGGGCATCCCGTTCTGGGCGCTGCTGCGGTTGTGCAGCACGAATTTTTTCAGGAGGCCTCCAACACGGTTCTGTTCAACCTGAACAGCAAGCAGGTTTCTGTTTTCTGCGCACCGCAGGGCGATTTATATGACTGCTGTATGGATCAGGGGCCAGCGGAATTCATCTGCACCCCGGAGCCTGAAGAGTACACAACGTATTTGCAGCCGCTGAATCTGACACCGCACCATATTGCCGCCGGGTTTCCCCTGGAAGTAGTTTCCACTGGGCTGCCCTATCTGCTGGTGCCCCTTGCCTCAGGCCTGGAGCAGGCCCGCATTGTCGTGGCAGATTACGAATCGCGGCTTGCGCGGATCGGCGCAAAATTCGCGTATGTTTTTGACGTCAACGCGGTGGAAGGCAGAACCTGGGACAATGCGGGCATGGTGGAGGACATTGCCACTGGCAGTGCCGCTGGGCCGGTAGGGGCCTACCTGTACAAGCACAGTAGATTTTCTACCTCGCAGGAAATACTTCTCCGGCAGGGGCGCTTTGCGGGGCGTGACTCAGAAATCAGCATCCGCAGGGACAAAGCCAGCGGCAACATGCTGGTGAACGGTCAGGTTCGGCTGCTCGTGCGCGGGGAATGTCTTCAGGGCATGTAAAACCCCATCCCGCTCAAAAACTCTCAAAAAACAGCGCAAAAAAACAAAGACCCGTCTCCTTGTCTGCCATTGGCAGGACGAGGAAACGGGTCTTTTCAAAACTCACCGCAAGGGTGTTGGATTCTTGGCTTAACCTTCGTCACTCAAAGGGCGAAAGCTCTTTTTTGTTGCCCCGCATACAGGGCATTTCCAATCTTCAGGCAGGTCTTCAAAACGGGTTCCAGCCGGTATTTTGTGGCGTTTGTCGCCCCGGTCGGGGTCGTAAACGTAGCCGCAATTGACCATCTGGCACCGCCACATATCCTTGGATTCAGCCATACTCTGCCCCGCCTGTTAGCCCGCTGCGGGCGTTGCGGTCACAAAGCCCTTGCTGGCAGGGCCAGTTGTGGATGGCGTACCGGCAATCTTGGCAAGGTAGGTGTCGCCAAGTTTTTTGATATGCCCGTCAATATTATCGTAATAGGTCAGGTGGGCCTGTTCCTCGTCAATGATCCGTTCAAAAAGACGTGCAGAAACAATGTCGCCCGCATCCTTACAGATGGCAAGAAAACTGCTGTAAGCTTCGATGGTGGCTTCTTCCTGATTGGCGTCAGCCTCATAGATAGCAGTCACTTCCTGCCCGCTTACAATCTTGCCTTCTTTCTGGGTAGTGGGCTCGCCGCCCAGTTCCTTGATGCGTTCGGCAAAATTTTCGGCATGGCGCATTTCGTCAATGGCGATAAGCTTCATGTTGGCAGCAAGCTCGCCATAATCCATATCATCCAGATTGTAGTGCTGGTTCATATACTGATGGATGGCGAACAGCTCCATGGCGCGCGCCTTGTTCAGTACTTCTATGACTTTAGCCTTCCGGCTTTCCCTGTTTTCAGCCATGACGCAAGCTCCTTGGTTATAACAGGTTCAAGATGCTATTTGTATAATACGAATAGCAAAATCTCACAAGCAGCCGCGTACAGGGAAAAACTTTCGGACAATAGTTACTGGGTTATTTCAAGTGATCTCGCGCAGGTTTCGCACACGCCGTCGTATTCCACCCGCGAACTCAAAATACTCGCAAATCCCATTGCCTGCATGCCTTCAACTGTGGGGGCCTGCTTGACGTCTTCAACATCGCCAACCCGGCCGCAATAAATGCAGCGAACATGCTGATGGTTTGATATATCACCGTCAAAACGTTTGGTTGATCCAGCAGCTTCAAGACGGCGGATCTCGCCGCTGTCTGCCAGAAAATCCAGATTCCGGTACACAGTACCCAGGCTTATTCGGGGCAAACGCTCGCGCACAATGCTGTACAGCTCATCCGCAGTAGGATGGCTCTTGAGCTTGCGCAGTTCTTCCAAAATAACTGCCCGCTGCCGGGTCATTCGTGTTTGTGTTTGAGCCATGCCAGCCTCCAGTGTTGCTAAAAATTACTGTTATCGCGGAATACTGTCAAGCCCAAACTCAACCAAAAGACTAAGACTTCTGCCTGGCGAAAAACAGTGCGCAATGGCTGCTTATCGGAAATATGGTTCCCATGCTGAAAAAAAAGGCCTTGCGGCTGCTCCAGTTCAGCTAGAGCGCGTGCGCCCACAAGGCGCATAAAAAACATACCATCGCAGTGCGGGTAAATAAATAACTTTCAGAAAAGCGTCAAGGCGTAACCCCAAATTGCATCAGTCCGCAGGGGTATGATTACCTAGCCGTTTTTTTCAGCACAGGGAACACAGCAGGACAAATGCTCCGCAGCCGCGCAGGCCGCACCCCACAGGCCACTGTTGCCATCGGTGATGAGATAAATGGGAACAGAGGCCGCAATGCCGCCGATATCGGGCACCAGACCAAGCTCTTGCAGAAAGGCCGGATGCGTCACGCACAGGGAATTTTTGGCGGCAATGCCGCCAGCAATCCACAATCCGCCACGGCAGATGGTGGTCAGTATCCACTGGCGGCAAAAACGGCCCCAAAATCTGGCATACCACAATAACGTGGGCGTTTCGTGCGACAGGGCCTCGGCGCCCACGGCAGGGGGATAAAAAAACTGGCCGGAAAGATAGTAGTGCAGCACGGAGATGCCCTCGCCGGAAAGCACATTTTCCGCCGTGGGATAATCGCGTCCCAGCTCGCGCGCCAAAAAGGCCTGATAGGCCTGCTCTTCCGGCCCCACAAATGCAAAGGCCGCATGCCCGGCCTCCGAGGGCACGGCCAGCCAGCTTCCGGCAGAGTCATGTTGGCCCGAGCGCACCAGCATGGCAGCGCCAAGGCCAGTGCCAGCGCCAAGCACGGCCCTAGTATCTCTGGATTCGTCAATGGATCGTGTGCTGTTGCGCACAACTGCGGCCGTTGTGCCGCTGGGCGTCAACGTGGCAAAGGCTTGCGCGCTGAAATCGTTGAGCAGCAGGCAGCAGGCCAGATTGTACCGCTGCGACACCCCATCAAGGTCTACCCGCAACTGCCCGTTGGTGAGTTTGCCGCGCAGGCCCTTCACAGGCCCGGCAAGGGCAATAACGAGAGAATCACCCGCAGAAAATGGAGATTTCAAGAGCTGCTGCATGGCTTGCAGCACATCCTGGGTATTGCCCAGATCAGCCGATTTTGCCCACACCGCAGACGTGAGCGTGAGGTTACCCTCATGCGCAGTAAACAGGGCGAATCTTGCGTTGGTTCCACCTATATCTGCTGCGAAAATGCGTTGCATGTAGGCCCTAGCTCCGGCTGCGAGGCTAGCTGACATCCCTCTGATTATCAATTTTGCGCACGATGCCCGTGGTGCTGCAACCGTCTACCAGGCGGGCAAGATAGACCCTGCCGCCCCCCTGTTGCACGACATCGGCCCCGACCACATTGTCAATGGTATAGTCGCTGCCTTTTACGAGCACATCGGGCCGCAGGGCCGAGATGAGTTCAAACGGGGTATCTTCGTCAAAAAGCACAATGGCGTCCACATCTGACAGAGCAGCCAGCAGCAGAGCGCGGCTGTTTTCGTTCTGAATAGGACGGGTCGGCCCCTTAAGGCGGCGCACGGAGGCATCACTGTTGAGTCCCACAATCAGGTGGTCGCCCTGAGCGGCGCTCTGCCGGATAAGGGAAATGTGACCAGGGTGCAGCAGGTCAAAGCAACCGTTGGTAAAAACCACAGTTTCGTTTTTTCTGCGCCATTCTTCAATTTTTTCAACAAGATTCTGAACGCTAAAAAGCTTGGGATTGTCGGCCTGCTCACGCAGCGCCTCGTTAAGTTCTGCAATAGACACGGGCGCAGTGCCCATTTTGCCCACGGCGACCCCTGCCGCCGCATTGGCAAGGTGCATGCTTTCGGCCCAGGGCAGGCCTTTGCCCACGCATGCTGCCAGAGTGGCAATGGCGGTATCGCCCGCGCCGGAAACATCGGCCACTTCGCGCACGGCGGCGCGGCAGTAAACAGGTGCTTCGTCAGGAGTAAACAGGGCCATGCCCTTTGGCCCCCGCGTAATGAGCAGGCGTTCAATGCCGTAGCGGGAGCGCAGCTCCCCGGCAAGGGTTTCGCGCCGGGGTCTGCTGAGTGTTACGCCAGCGTCCAGCCCGCAGGCTGCGTCAAATTCTCCGGCATTGGGGGTAACGCAGTGCGCTCCGGCATAGCGCCGCCAGTCGCTGCCCTTGGGATCAACCAGCACGGCGATGCCAAGGCGGCGGGCTTCTTCAATGATTATCTGGCACAAATTGCAGCCGCTGGCCGATTCAAGCAACACGCCCTTGGCGTAGTCGGACAGAATAACCGCATGCCGCCCCGGCAACAGGGAAAGAACCTGATTCTTCAGAGCCTCGGCTTCATCGGCGCCAAGAGGGGCGCTTACTTCCTCGTCAAGGCGCAGCAATTGCTGCCCCTGCGCAAGAACGCGCGTCTTGCAGGTCGTGCGGCGGCTGGGCGAAACGGACAGCCCGTCTGCAATTCCCTCAGCCGCGAGCGCCGCGCGCAGGTCGCTGGCTGCGGCATCCTGCCCCACTACGCCAGCCACTGCCACATCAACGCCAAGGCGCACAAGGTTGCGCGCCACGTTGGCAGCACCGCCCGGCACAGACCAGCGTTTTGCCGCAGACACCACGGGCACCGGAGCCTCGGGAGAAATCCTCTTGACCTGTCCTGCAATGTAATGGTCAAGCATCACATCGCCCACAACCAGTATGCGTACTCCGTCAAAATTCATGACGCTCTCCCGGCGTGGTTCAGGCCTTGCCGCAGGCTTTTTTGATCAGCTCGGTCAGGCGGGCTTCGGTGCGGTCTGTATCCACAAGGGTGACTACCGACTTGCGGGCGGCATCGCCAAGGCGTTTGCGCTCCTCGGGACGGGAGGCAAGTGCTTCCAGAACGTCCGCCAGCGCGCCCACGTTGTCTTGCGGCACAAGACGTCCATTGCCGCCGTCCGTAATGGCTTCCGCATGGCCCGGCAGATCGCTGGCAACAACCGCAAGGCCAAAGGCCAGGGCTTCCACCAGCGCCGAAGGCACACCGTCGGCATCTCCGCCGGTGGTCTTGCGGCCAGGAGCCACAAAAACATCCGCCCGGTTGTACATATCCGCCATGTTTTCATGGGGAATCTGCCCGGCAAACTGCACCGAACCACGAAGCCCAAGCCGCCAGACAAGCCAGCGCAAACACAGCTTTTCCGACCCCTGGCCCACAAAGGTCAGCGAAAAATTCACATTTCTGTCGGCCAGCAGGCGGCATGCCCGAAGCAGCAGATCGTATCCCTTGCGGCGCGCAATGGTGCCCACAGCCAGCAGGTTGAAATCCGCAGCTTTATCCGCATCATTGGCGGCATCGGCTCCGGCGGGTGCGGGCATCTGCTCTTCCTGATCCTCCGGCGGCGTGAGCGTAAGGGGATCGCGCAACACGAGCAGTTTATCTTTCAGCTCGGGCAGCAATTGCAGCATGGCATCGCGCGTGGCTTCTGTATCGCAGCGCACAAAATCGGCATCCGCACCCTTGGCGGCCCAGTTGAGGCCGGGCTCAGTCATATCCTGAGCGCGCACGGCAAAGGCATACGGCACATGCAAAAGGCGCGAGGCAACCCAGCTGGCCGTTGCCGGGCCGTGGGCTCCTGCTGCGTAGAAAAATTCGATTTTTTCTTCCTGGCCCCAACGCGCCAGCATGGCCCCGGCGCAAAATGCGCGCAGGTGATCCCACCAGCGGCTGCCCCAGCGGCCACGCCCCGGCAGTTTACGCCAAAGCGTCCACAACTGAGAAGAAGAACCGCGCATGAGCCTGAGCATACCCAGGCAGGCCGCAAGCACACGCAGCGCGCCAATGCGCCGCACAGCCAGCGGCAGGGCATAGCCCTCAGGATTGCCCAGAAATCCGTTATCGCGGATGGCGTAAATACGGGTAAGCAGGCCCGCCGCGTGCATACGGTGGGCCTCATCCATCAGGCACTGACCGGAAGCCTCGGGAAAGCTCTCGGCAACCATGGCGCCGCGCACCACAGGGGCAACCCCCTGGAGCAGATTGTGCGAAATGGTGTCGGGCATCTGCGGCAGGTTGCGCTGGCGGCAGTGCAGAATGCCGTCTTCAAGGGTATAGATGCTGTCGCAAAATTCGGCCATCTTGGGGTCATGCGTAACCATAACCATGGAAACGCCGCCCGTATGGCAGAGCGAACGGAAATTATCCATGATAAGACGGCTGGTTTTAGCGTCCAGCGCGCCCGTGGGTTCGTCAGCCAGCAGGATGCGCGGATTGTTGACCATGGCGCGGGCAATGGCCACACGCTGCTGCTCGCCGCCCGAAAGGCGATTGCTGCGGTAGTGCACACGCGCAGAAAGGCGCACGAGTTCAAGGGCGCGGATAACCCGCTCCCAGCGTTCTTCCGGCGGAATCTTCTCAAATATCAGGGGGAATTCAACATTTTCAAACACAGTCGAGTGGTCAAAAAGGTTGCTCGACTGCATGACAAAGCCCATGGTGCCACGGCGGAAACTGGCAGTCTGCTCACGGTCAAGCGTCAGCACATCCTTGCCAAGAATTTGCAAAGAGCCGGAATCGGGCGCGTGCAGCATGCCCAGCACGTGCAACATGGTGGATTTGCCGCAGCCCGAAGGCCCCATGATGGCCACCATCTCGCCAGGAACTACCTCAAAATTCACGCCGCGCAGCACCGGTGTAAAACCAGCGTAGCATTTATATAAATCTTTGGCGACTATAACGGGTGCCATGATCCACCTTGTGCATGTGCGGCAGAGCCGCAACAACGCGGGCTAACCCGCGCATTGTGTGCTATTCGAATCGCAGAGCGGTTACCACGTCCATACGGCTTGCCTGCATGGCAGGGAACAAACCGCCAGCTATGCCAATAACGGCAGAAAAAACGATGCTTCCCACACTGCTGAAAAACAACAGTGAATACGAAACGCCCGTTCCAAGCGATAAGGAACCGATCTCGACCAGCGCGCAGCCAATAAAAATGCCAAGCATGCCGCCAGCAACAGATTTACAAAGAGCCTCGGCCAGGAATTGCGCCAGGATGTCTATATCCGAGCCGCCCATGGCCTTTTTAAGGCCCACTTCGCGGGTTCTGGCCCGAACTGCGGCAAATGTGCCATACCAGATGCCGAAACCACCCAGCATGAGCGATGCGGCAATACCAAGCCACAGCAGAGCCTCAACCCACATAAAGGTGGTTTTGATGCGTTTGAGCTGATCTTCCTGCGTCTGCACCACAATATAGGGAGCGGACTGATGCTCGCGCACCATCTGAGGAATAATTTTGACAAGCGGCGGCACGTCTTCCCACCCGATGGCGCGGATAAAGAGCCTGCGCACCTTGCCCCGGCCCCAGTTGCGGTCGGCCATGGTGGTATAGGGCAAAAAGCCGCCCTGGCTCCAGCTGCCGAGCATAACGCCGCTGACAACGCCTACCACTTCAAAAACATCCTGTTCCAGAAAGAGCAGCTTGCCGATAGCTTCTTCCGAACCGCCAAATAAATTTCTGGCCGCATCCCTGCCAAGCAGGCATACGCGCCTGTGAGAGTCCACATCTTCCTGATTGAGCAGCCGCCCGGCCACCAGATCAATGGAGTAGACCTCGGCGAAATACTGGTCGATGCCGATAAAATCCACATTCAGCGTGCGTTCGCCGGTGCCGCGTATTGGGAAAGTTTTATTATCGCGCAGGTTTCTGCTCACCAGGCTGACGCCGGGCAACTGGGAGAGGGCTTCCACAGTTTCAGGATAAAACTCGCGGTCTGGCTGGCCGGGGTACTGGGCGTCATCCATGTATACCTGGATGACGTTGACGCCACCCATGAGCACCATATCTTGCCCAACCTTGTACCGAATTTCGCGGCCAAGTACCGCCAGGACGATAAACGCCGTGATGCCAAGGGCGATGGAAAGCATCACCCCGAAGCCGCGCTGGCGCACAACCTGTCTGAGGCTGACGCGAATAAGGTCTGACATTGCAATCATGGCGCAATCACTACTCTGACAAAAAACGATAAAAAAAGCCGTGGCTTATGCCGCGCACATGCGCAACGCCATTGCCGCATCCTGCTGTCGGGCTGCATACAGATAGATTGCATTCAGCCCGTGACAAAAGGGCAAAAGACAGTACACGCCACCATGGGTGTATGTCAAAGCCTCTATTTTCATCCCCTGTCACGGGCCGCATGCGCAAAAGAGAAAGACACTGTCAAACCACGCCTCCATCAGGAGTGGTTTCAACATTGCTATTTTGTTCCCTGACTGTGTTCAGAGCGCAACACTACCCCGCCCTTGCCGACTTCATACCGCATGCCGTGCCAGACAATATCCCACGACTTTATGCTCTGCCAGTAAACAGAGGTGAACATGCGAACGGCGTCCGCAAAGGCCAGGCACCAGCGCCACAGCGGCACGGGCTTGGCAAGCAGGCCACGCCACAGATGCAGCGCGCTCACCATCGCCGCCAGCCAGAACAAGCCAAGCAACACGCCGGCGCCGCTGCCCACGTTCACAATCCAGCCCAGAAAGGCCAGGGCCGCGCAGACCATGGGCAGGGCCATCATAACACACATCAGGCCCAGCAGCTTCCACTGGCCGGGCATGCAAAACTTGAGAAAGAGCACCTGTCTGTCCATCCAGGCCCGCCAGACTGGCGTGGAGTGGTTAACGGCATCGGTGTGCAGCAAAGCGCCAGGGCAAAGCCGCACCTTGGCGCCGCGCACCTGAAGCAGGGCCGTGAGCGAGCAGTCGTCCACCACGTTTTCAAGCCACAACTGCGCAACGCCGTATTTTACGTAGGCCGCGCGGGTCATGGCCATAGCGCCGCCCCACAACTGGGTAAAGGCAGACATGGCTTGCAGATAGCGCATAAGCATGACGCACAGCGTATAGGCCAGTGTTACGGGCTGATCATCGCGCGGTTCCACCACATGGTAGCCGGTGCTGAACGAAGCCTCGCCCCTGGCCATGGGCGCTGCCAGATGCCGCAGAAAATCTGGTTCCGCCATGTGGGTGCTGTCGCAGAACACATAGACGTCCACTTCATCGCCCAGAGCGGCAATACCCTGCAGGCTGTTATGGTTTTTTTGCCCGCAACCCGTGGCGGTGCCTGCCACCACATGGCGCAGAGCGGGAAACTCCTGCTTGAGTCTGCCCACAAGCTCGGCGGCGGGTTCATTTTCTTCCGCTGTTACGAGCACAGGGACAAAACGGGGGTAATCCTGGGTCAAAAGGCTGCGCAACGCGCCTTCCATACGCGGGTCGCGCCCGGCCACGGGCACTATCATGCCCACCGAGGGCCATTTGTCTTCAGGTATGGCACGGTTGGCCTCGGCTTCTTCCTCAATACGGCGGGGCATGCTTTCGCCCCTGCGTGCCAGAATATACAACAGAGCGCATTGGGAGGTGGCCAGCAAAAACCATATCCAGAACATAGGCACTCCTTCATGTTATTGTTGGATGGATCAGCAATCGGCAGCAAGGACATGGATCCTT
Source organism: uncultured Desulfovibrio sp. (assembly GCF_902477725.1). Classification (NCBI taxonomy): domain Bacteria; kingdom Pseudomonadati; phylum Thermodesulfobacteriota; class Desulfovibrionia; order Desulfovibrionales; family Desulfovibrionaceae; genus Desulfovibrio; species uncultured Desulfovibrio sp. The sequence goes on from NZ_CABSIF010000009.1 coordinate 42,149, forward strand.
TGCAGCGCTTGCTATAAACGCATGCCAGGCAAGCCATGCCGGAGCAGGGCGCAATAACGCCCTGCCCGCAGCGCAAATTTTATTGGGGCAAGGGGGCGCAGTCTTCTGGCGCAAGCGGCGCATCGTGAGTACGCTTGCCCTCCAGCCGCACGTTCATGCCGTTCTTCAGGCTGATGACGCCCTCGACTTTATCGGCAGAAACAAGACGCCCCTTGAATGAATGCCCGGATGAATGGTGCGCCTCAATATCATTGTTACGCACCGTTCCATCTATGTGGTACACGTCAACCTTGCCGTTGTACAGACGCAGGTGCACCACGCCGCGCACCGAACCCTGAGCGGAAACGCACACGCCCACACGGTATGTTGATGAATAGAGCGAGCCTGTCCAGAGTTCGCGCACTTCCACAGGGGTGTTGGCAGCAGGCGGCGCTGGCGTTGCTGTATCCCCGGCGGGAAGGGGCGTATTTTTCTGTTCGCCGCGCTGTTCCGCCGTAGTGCCGGAGGATTGTTCCTGCTGAACTTGAACTTCGGCAGCGCGGGCCGCAAAAACACCCACGGTCATCAGACAAAAGCAGACGCAAAGCGCCGCAAGACACAAAACTACATATTTCAGCCGCGTGCGCCTGAGCCGTATTGCCCGCGTTGCCTGTGCAGCCCTGGAGCATGCACGCAGTGAATTTTGATCCAATTCCATATATTCCTGCGCCTTCCACACTTGGGCAGAAGACTGATTGACAAGTTCAGCCGTCAGTTGCGGCGCAAGCCAGCAAAAACGGCCTGATGCGCCTCCACCATGGCAGTGAAGGAAAAATCCCGCTCCACGCGCAAACGCCCGGCCTGCCCCATGACATCGCACAACGCGCCGTCCTCAAGCAGACGGCAGCAGTTTTCCGCAAGGGCCGCCACATCCCCAGCATGCGAAAGCAGACCGTTCTGCCCGTTCTCCACCAGCCGTGGAATGCCGCCAACCGATGTGGCGCACACGGGCAGGCCGCAGGCCATGGCTTCAAGAATCACATTGGGCTGCCCCTCGCGCACGGATGAAAGTGCGAAGATGCGCCCAGCGGCATAATGCCCGCGCATATCAAGCCCACCGGGGATAAAGTCCACATTGCTTCCGGCGGCGTGCTGCGCGGCCCACTGATGCAGATTGGCTTCTTCCGGGCCATCCCCCACAATACGCAAACGCGCCGAGGGGTGCCGTTGCAGCACAATCTCAAAGGCGCGCAGGAGGGTCAGGTGATCCTTGTCTCCCGCAAGGCGCGCCACGCAGACAATTTCGGGTGCACGGGCCGAGGGCGCTGCCCCGGACGGCGCAAAAAATTCCGTGTCCACCCCGTTGGGGATGTAGCTCAAGCGGGATTGCGGCAGACCAAAACACAGCAAAATTTCATGCAGTGCTTCGGAATTACAGATCATGTGATCCGTAAGCCGCCAAAGCCAGCGTTCATGTTGCCGCTTGGGGCCGCCGCCGCCACGGCAGGTTCCCACAATACGCGGGGCTGTTTTTTCGCCAAGCCAGCCCAGCCGCCCCCAGATGCGCCCCCAGATATTGGGCAGGGCCGTGCAAGGCACGATGACATCTGGTTGCAACCTGCGCAGCTTTGAATACAGTGCAGCAAAAAACAGGGGCGGCACCTTGCGGTCATGCCCCATGTGGTGCAGCTCTATGCCCGCATCCCGCGCGGCTTCATCCAGATCAGTGGGGCCAGTGAGCGTAAGCATGACCGGCGTAAAACGAGTTCGATCCAGGCGGCGGGCCAGTTCAAGGGTCTGGCGTTGCGTACCGCCATAACAAAGATCCTCCATAAAAAAGAGGATGCGCTGTGGGATGGTCATGCTTCTCCTTCAGATAACCGGACGGCGGAAAGTTGCGGCGCAAAAGCCGAACAGCCGTAAGCATTATTGTATGCATTCCGCCCGGTTTTGCAAGGCCGCCCAAGCCACCACCTCTTAATACATTTAAAATACACGCAATTATTTTATGCCTCCCTGGGCAGACCCCCAGGTGAGCGGATTGCGCGCGCCCCGCATTGCCATGCGCCCTGCTTGGGCTTACAGTTGAGGAATGACTGATTGCACCAACGATACATCCTTCAATAATCAGGCAGACAAACCCGCCCTGCGCGTGATTGTGAGCCTTGATGTGGAAGAAGAGGGGCTGTTTTCCGGCAATTATGCGGCGCAAGGCTGCGGGGTGCGCAATGTGGCCCTGCTGCGCAGGCTTGCCCCCTTCACCAGCGAGCTGGGCTTTCCGCTCACGCTGTTTTGCGCGCACACTGTTTTTGCCAATGCCGAAGCCTGTTCCCATCTGGCCTGGATGCGCGACCACTGCAATGCGGAGATCGCCGCGCACCTGCACCACTGGAGCACACCGCCGCTTGGGGACGCCACGGCGCAACCCGGCACGCAAAAACAGGGGCCGCCCACCCGCACAGACCGCCTGCCGCGCGAACTGCTGCGCCAGCGCCTGCGCACCCTGCTGGATGCCGGACGCGAATTTCAGGGCGCGGATCTGACCAGCTTCCGCATGGGACGCTGGGATCTCAAATCCACTGTGCGCCCCCTGCTGGCGGAGGAAGGCATCACCTTTGACAGTTCGGTCTGCCCCTTGCGCGTCTTCCATGACGGGCCGGATCATTTTCTTGCGCCCTCCGACCCGTACTGGCTTGAGGACGCCCCCGGCCTGCTGGAATCGCCGGTTACGCAGATTCCGCTTTCGCGCACACTTGCACGTCTGTGGCATGGGTGCGCCAAGGGCGCGGCCTGGGCCGATTCCTTTCATTTTTGGGGAGCGTTGAGCCCCAACCCGGTGTGGCACAGCGCCGCCGTGATGCGGGCGGCTACACGCCTGCACATGGCACGCGGCGGGCGGGTTTTGAGCCTGTTTTGGCATTCGTCAGAAATGCTGCCCGGCGGCTCGCCCAATATCCCCGATCAAAAAGCAGCCGATGCCCTGTACAAAAAAATTCATGATTTTCTGGCGTGGCTGGCGCGCAATTACGCAGTGCGCGGACTCACCGCCGCCCAACTGCGAGAGCAGGCCCCCGGCCTTGATTTCGGCCCCCGCCCGGCAGGCAAGGGAGACTGGTGATGCAGCGCGTGGTCTTTGTGCTGCTGGATGGCCTTGCCGCCGCCACGGCCCGCCGCTGCATGAGCTACATGCAGTCGCTCACCGATGCGGGGCTGGCGCGCCATACGGAGTTGCAAGGCGAACTGCCGCCGCTCTCCCGCCCCATTTACGCCACACTGCTCACAGGCTTGCGCCCGGCGCAAAGCGGCATTATGCATAATGATGATGCCCGGCTCTGCCCCGCGCCCACCATTTTCAGCCGCGCACAGGCCGCAGGCCTGACCACCGCCTCCGCTGCCTACCACTGGATGAGTGAACTGTGCAACATAGCCCCCTTTGAGCCGGGGCGTGACCGTATTACAGACGATGTGGCCCTGCCCATTGCCCACGGCCTGTTTTACTGCACGGATGCCTACCCGGACGATGAACTTTTTCACGATGCGGCCTGCCTGCGGCGGCACCATGAGCCTCATCTGCTGCTGGCGCACAGCATGGGCATCGACAACGCGGGCCATCTGCACGGCGCAAACAGCAAGGAATACCGGGATGCCGCCCGCAGGGCCGATGGGCTGCTGGCCCGCTGGCTGCCGGAATGGACGTCGGCAGGCTATGCGGTGCTGGTCACCAGCGATCACGGCATGGACGACGACGGCAACCATAACGACAACAGCGAAGCCACCCGCCGGGTTCCCCTGTGGCTGGTGGGCGAAGGGTTTAAAAACACCCCGCTGCCCACAGATCAAACGCAGATTGCGGGGCTTGTATGCCGTGCGCTCGGCATTGAATAACCCCCTGCACCTCCCAAATATCATGCGGCAGAACATGTTTAACGGCTATGTATGGATTTTGCTGGCGGCCCTGCTGTGGTCGCTGCTGGGCGTTGTTTCCAAGTTTTGCCAGCATGCGGGCGTATTGCCGCTTGAAACGGCCTTTTGGCGGGCGGCCATAGGCTGCGCTTTTTTCCTGGCGCATGCCGCTTTGACCGGGGGCCTGCGCATTCCCTTGCGCCATGCCCTGACATTTATGCTCTTTGGCGCATGGGGCGTTGGGGTATTTTTCGGGGCCATGCAAATGGCCATCAAGCTCAGCGGCGGCGCGACCGCCGTGGTGCTGCTGTATACGGCCCCGGTGTGGGTGGCTGTTTTTTCGCGCTTTCTATTTGGCGAGCACATAACACGGCGTAAGGCGCTGGCCGTGCTTATTGCCCTTTCCGGCACGGCGCTGGTCTGCTTTTCCGGCGGCAGCCTGCCGGGCGAGACCTCCCTTGAGGGCATTGGGTTTGGCCTGCTCTCCGGCCTGTGCTACGCCACGCACTATCCCTTTTACCGCTGGTGGCAACGCCGCTATTCCACAGCCAGCATTTATGGTTTCATGCTGCTGGGCGGCGTGGTGGCTCTTGGCATCAGCGGCCCGGTACATGTGGATCACGCCCCCGGCACATGGGGCTGGCTGTTCGCCCTGGGGCTGCTCACCTGCTACATGGCCTACATCTGCTACGGGCAGGGGCTGAAACGCATCAGCCTTGTACGGGCCGCCGTTACCTGCCATCTGGAGCCTGTACTCGGCACTCTTTGGGTCTGGTTGTTCTGGAACGAAAGTTTCAACGCGTCCGGCTGGTTGGGCGGCGCGCTGGTTCTCAGTGCAGTATTCCTGCTGACCACGGACAAAACCAGCGAATAGTGCTAATGGCTGGATGATAGTAAGTTACAACCTGAAAGTACCCCCACGAATACACTCCATTGCGCCAAATAAAACCCGCTCCACCAAAGACAAACCCCATCAGACTTTCAAAGATGCAGCGTACGGACTGCCGTGCTTTGTTTGCCTGATGGGGTATATTTATCGGGCTGATCTTGCCCTGACAGACCGAAGCGTTATCGCTGGCCGATCACATCCAGAAATACCAGCGGTGCGTTGCCGCTGCATTTGAGCGCATGGGTATCGCCAGGACGGGCGATGGTGATGTCGCCGCCTTTCACCGGGGTTTCCTTGCCCGCGCTGTCGGTGAACACGCCCTCGCCGGAAACGATAATATAGGCGTCTTCATTGTTTTCATGTTTGTGCATGCCGATGGAAGCGCCCGGTTGCAGGGTCATCCAGCCGATTTCCTTGATGACCATGTCTTTGGAGGCATCATTGCGGGTAAAGCCGAACTGACCGAACAGGGTTCCCTGGCCACCCGCCACCTTATCGCGGTTCCAGGTTTTCAAGGAATCCTTGGGGTAGAGCTGCGGTTCGCCCGCAAGAGCCGTTCCGGCAAACACCAGAGAACACAGCGCTGCGGCAAAAAGCATCTTTTTCATGATCACACTCCCGTTACATGAACACTCGCCATAATACAATATAATACCCTGAAATCACATTGGAACAATGAACGCCGACACACAGGTGGCAATCTGTGGCTGACGGCCTGAACATACGCCCATGCCCCACCCCTCGCAAGTGAATTATTTCCCAATCAAAAGGCCGAAGTCTCGTCTCAACCGGCCTTGCCCCTTGTGGCCTGCGCATGCTTAGTGTATAGGCAAAAGCCTACGCCCTGCCGAATGTGCAAACATTGCGGCACGGTTGCATATTTATGGAGCAAGCCCGCTCCGTACTACAAAAAATTCACGCATGGAGGCTGCGTTCCTGATGCCCTTGCCCTGGGCATACGCAGAACATTATGAGCAATATCATTCTGACCGGGGATCGCCCCACGGGTAAGTTGCACATCGGACACTTCGCCGGATCGCTCAAGCAGCGCGTTTTGCTGCAAAATTCTGGCAAATTTGATGAAATCTACATCATGCTGGCCGATGCCCAGGCTCTGACCGACAATGCCGACAATCCTGAAAAAGTGCGCAACAACATTCTTGAAGTGGCGTTGGACTACCTTGCCTGCGGCATTGACCCGGAAAAATCCTCCATCTTCATTCAGTCCCAGTTGCCACAGCTTTATGAGCTGAGCTTCCATTATATGAACCTTGTCACCGTGTCGCGCTTGCAGCGCAACCCAACGGTCAAGGCAGAGATTGCCCAGAAAAATTTTGAGCAGAGCATTCCCGTGGGATTCTTCACCTACCCCATCAGCCAGGCGGCAGACATCACGGCTTTTGAAGCCACCGCCGTGCCGGTAGGTGAGGACCAGAAGCCCATGCTTGAACAGACTGTGGAAATCGTGCGCAAGTTCAACAGCACCTACGGCGAAACCCTGGTGGAACCGCAGATACTGCTGGAACAGAACGCCGCCTGCCTGCGCCTGCCCGGCATTGACGGCAAGGCCAAGATGAGCAAATCCATCGGCAACTGCATCTATCTGAGTGATTCCGAAAAGGAAGTTCACGACAAGATTTTCAGCATGTTCACCGACCCCGGGCACCTCAAGGCTTCCGACCCCGGCAAGATTGAGGGCAATACCGTGTTCACCTATCTGGACGCATTTGCCGTGCCGGAAGACTTTGCCAAGTTCAATTCGCCCTACCCCAACCTGGACGAAATGAAGGCCCACTACCAGCGCGGCGGTCTTGGCGACGTGGCGGTAAAAAAGTTCCTCAACGAGGTCATGCAGCAGATCCTCAGCCCCATCCGCACCCGCAGGCAGCAATACGAACAGGACATTCCTTTCGTCATTGACGTGCTCAAGAAAGGTACGGAAAAGGCTTATGGCAAGGCCGCAAAAACCCTTGAAAAGGTTCGCCGGGCCATGAAGCTGAACCATTTTGAAGCGGGCCTCAAGCTGCAATCCAAGTAAACAGCCCACTCAGGCGGGTTGCCCGAAGCGCAGATAATTGCGCCGTACCATACCAGCCATCCCCGGCAGTGCCAGCAGGCAGTGCCGGGGATTTTTGTTTTTTCTGCGGTGCGCTGCTCATGACAGGCTTGACATTAGTTCTATATCGAAATAAATTTTCCCCATGAAGACCGATCATATTGTTGCCCTCATAGGCCGGGTGCGCGAGCAAGCCAACAACCTTATAGTTGCCGAACTTGAAAAGCGCGGGCACGGCGGCATGGCCCCCTCTCACGGCGCCATTTTGCAGGCCCTTTTTACACGCGGCCCCATGCATATGAGCGCGCTTGCCGAGGCAATAGGCAAACAAAAAAACACTGTGACTACACTGGTCGGCAAACTGGAGCAGACGGGCTACGTAACCAAATCTCCCTCGCAGGAAGATTCGCGGGTTATGCTGGTTTCCCTTTCCGGCAAAGCGCTTGCTGCAAAGACTGATTTTGACGCCATTTCCCAGACTCTGCTTGATGCCGTGTGGGGCGACATGCCCCAAGCCGACAGGGAAACCCTTGTTGCCGGGCTGGAAAGAGTGCTGCGCAACATCAGCCTGAAAACCATATTCTGATACCCGCAAAAGCATCCAACGCACAGTGCTATGGATGTTTTTTTGTGAAACAATAGTTCGATATAGAACAAAAAGGAGCTCATCATGCAAAAAGTAATCGATTTTCTTGCAGCCAACACCACGGTTTTTCTTGCCACTTCTGACTCCGGCGCGGCCCGCGTGCGGCCCTTTCAGTTTCAGTTTGCGGAAAATGGCCGCCTGTGGTTCTGCACCGCGCGCTCAAAAGAAACCTTTGCTCAGTTGCAGAGCGACCCCCGGCTGGAGTTTGCCTGCATGTCGCCCAAGATGGAAACCCTGCGCGTAAAAGGGCAGGCCAATCTGGACGATGACATGGCAATCAAGCGGCGCATCATTGAAAACAACGGCCTTGTGCGTTCCATCTACGGCTCCGCCGAAAAACCCCATTTTACGGTTTTCAGCGTTGATCACGGCACGGCCTTCATGTTTGATTTCAGCGGCAACCCGCCTCAGTCTTTCAGCTTCTAGAACGATAAACCGTACCTTCAGCCTCGCATGTCACGCAAATCTACGCTCAGTGGCTGCATGAGTGGCTGAAGGTGCGGCCTCCCGGCAGTAGTCATGCCCTGCCCCATCAGTACATCGGTTGCTTCGGATCGGCATGCGGGGGTATACAGAGATTGCGGGCAAAGGCGCAGTGACTTTTACGCCTTCGGGGGGTTCAGATGTATACTTTTGACCTGCTGTGCTTCTGTATTTCTGTGGCTCTGTACGCCGCATACAATCTCTATATCCGTTTCAGGGAATCATCCAATCCCGGCTACACAATCCACGGCATATCGCGGACGGCAAGGGTTCAGTGGGTGGCGTCCATTCTTGAAAAAAAGAATGGCATTCTTGCCGTGCAAACTCTGCGCAACGCCACCATGGCCTCAACCTTCATGGCCTCAACAAGCGTTTTGCTGGCTGTGGGCGTGCTCTCCCTTACAGGCAATGGGGAAAATGTCAGGCATACATGGCACGCGCTGAACTTTTTTGGTTCTGTGGAGCCGGGCATGTTTGCCTTCAAGATTCTTGCCCTTTTGCTGAATTTTTTTCTGGCTTTTTTTTGCTTTGCCTCCTCTCTCAGGCTCTACACGCATGTGGCCTTTATGCTGGGCGCGGAAGCCGGGCAGAAAAATTCTGACCAGCTTGGCAGCATGGCAGAAAAATACCTGAATATGGGTGCAAACCATTTTTATTTGGGAATGCGCGCCTTCTATTTCACCGTGCCGCTGGTTTTCTGGATTTTTGGCGCGCAGTTCATGATTTTTGGCACTGTCTTTTTGATCAGCATTATTTTTGTTCTTGATAAAACGCCATAATACAAATCGAATCAGATATAATCTTGAAATATTTTACACTGATACCCTTGGTAATATCGTAAAAAAATTCTGCATTTAAGCACCACCTAACGCATATACATGCATATTACGTTTAATTTTTTATAAATACCACCATATAAATAAAACACACTGATGAAAATAACAGTCCATACGAGAATATTATCCAGTTTTCACAACACACTTCTACCTTCATTGTTGCAGAATAGCGTATTTTTCTATCTAATATGAACGACTTTTGTAAGCATAATTAACGGCGTACTCACCATTTTCATCACTAGCATGCAGTTTTTATATGCAGTTTATTTAGGTATGCGCATTGTTTTAACCTTGACGCAAGTCAGATAGAATTGACGGCTTAGTAGGCAAGAGGTACTTTATTCTTGTCAAAGAATGTTTGTAATCAAATGAAAAAGTCAACCATGGGAGGGAAAGGCATGAAGATTGTATTTTCTGGATTGGTGCTAGGACTTATGACTATATGTTTGGTGGCTTGCAGCAAAAACGCCCCTCAACCTTCTGCCCAGCCAAATGAAACGCTGGTGATGAGCTCTGAGATTGAGAGCACGGTGGCAAAGGTTGAAGCTGTTGATCTGAAAGCGCGCAAGGTAACCTTGAGCAGCCTTCAGGGTGATTTGTTTATTATTCATGTGAGCAAGGAAGCCGTTAATCTGCGGCGCGTAAAGAAAGGAGATATGGTCGATATTTCCTACGGGCGTGAACTGACAGTGTGGTTGGCGGAACCTGGTTCTGTGGCTGACGAACAGGCTACTGCTGTTGTCAGGGCCAAACCCGGATCCCAACCGCAAGGCATGGGAGTAAGAGAATCGAACTTTACCGCCAAGATACTTGCCATGGATAAAGTCAACGAGCTGGCCAAGCTTGAACTCGCCAACGGTTCTGTGGTGGTGGTCAAGGTGCAAAATCCAGAGAACCTCAAAAAACTTAAGGCCGGGGATACGCTGGGCATAAGTTATCTTGAGGTTGTTGATATCGCCGTACGGAAGAGCCCTAAGCAGAGCTCCAAGCAGGGTTCCAAACGTTGATTCTATAAGCCTGGTGTATTCAAGGGTCATATTAATGAGGGAATGGTCAATGAACGGGAAAATTCTTCGGCGTTTGATGATCTTCTTAACCCTGCTTGCACTCATGGTCGTTGCACTTCCAGCGCCCTCCGTGGCCGACAGCGCGGCATCAATCAATTATGATGTTACTGCTGCGTTAAACCAGTTATACGCTTCAAGCCCGGCGGCAAAAAAAATGGGAAGCGCGGCCAAGGGAATCCTTGTCTTTCCCAACATAGTCAAGGGCGGCCTTATCATTGGCGGTCAATTCGGCGAAGGCGCCCTGCGGGTTGGAGGCAAAACCAAGGGCTTCTATCGTAGCGTTGCAGCATCCTACGGGCTGCAGGCCGGTATACAGAAGTTTGGCTATGCTCTGTTTTTTCTTTCGGATGATGACCTGAAGTATCTGAAAAGCAGTGGAGGATGGGAGATAGGTGTCGGCCCCAGCGTGGTGGTTGTGGATGAGGGTATGGCCAGATCGTTTACCACTACCACGGCTCGCTCTGGAGTGTACGCATTTTTCTTCAACCAGAAGGGGCTGATGGCTGGCTTGGGTATTCAGGGTAGCAAAATAACTGAAATACATCCGGGCAAGTAGCCTCTGTTTTTCACATACTCTTCAGCCTGTTGAAATGCATAAACGGCGGCTTACGGTTCAAGGTAGGCCGCCGTTTTTCTTGCGCATGCGGTTGAAGATAGTGAACCCGTGATGTGGTCATACTCGTTCTTGGGCTCAAGCTTACAAGTGCAATCACCGTCTGAATCGCTTGCCGATCTGCCCCTTCCCCTTTCTTCTGAAAATCGCCCGATCTTTGCCGCTAACATCCCTGACCTCTTGATTGTTTTTTAGCCTGATATTACACAGGTTGATAATAAGTCATCCAAATGCATGACTGGATCGCTCAAATGGTCCTTCCTGCCGGGTGCAATTGCAGACAGCTTGCAGGCTGGCTCGGCAAACTCTGATGCCGGTGCCTTTTGAGGTCTTTGACACAAATTCGAGCAAACGGCTCACTGCCTGACCGTACACACTGGGCCGTGGAAGGTGGACTTGCAAGCGACACTCTGCATATGAACAGCAAACAGTTAGCCCAATCCCTCTTGTCCCTGCTTGATAATTTGAGCGGGAGGCCATTTTTTCTTGCCATACGGCGAGGGCTGTTCATTGTTTTGCCGCTCATAATGATCGGCTCATTCACCCTGCTGCTGCGCAATTTGCCCTTTGAAGCCGCGCAAAATGCCGTTGACGCCCTGCTTGGCCCCGTGGGAATGCGCGCGTGCGACACCCTTGTGGCAGGCACATTCGGCATATCCGCCCTGGCCCTGGCCTGCGCACTGGGCGGAGCCAGCGCCATGCGGGCCAATCTGACCAATCCCTCTGCGCCAGCAGTCAGCCCCATGCTGAGTTCGCTGGTGGTTCTCTCCTGCTTTTTTGTCATTGTTGCGCCGGAAGAAACAAGTTCCTGGACCATCAGCTTTTCCATGGACAGAGGCCTTCTGCTTGCCATGTGCGTGGCCATGGCGGGCAGCGCCGTATTTGTGCGCCTGGCGCGGTACCGGATTTTTCATCTGTCGGAAGAAATGGCCGGGCATGATCCGGTTGTGCGCGACGTAGTCACGGTTATGCCAGCGGCCATGGCGACAATCTTGCTTTTCGGATTTATCCGCTTTCTGCTGACGCTATGGGGAGCAACAGACCTGCATGCCGCAACAAGCAAGCTGCTTACCCTGCCCTTTCAGCATAGCGGCAATGGCCTCGGCTTTGGCCTGCTCTACAGCTTCACCTCGCAAGTGCTCTGGTTTTTCGGCGCTCATGGCCCCAACGTGCTCAATTCTGTGGATGTGAACATCCTCACCCCTGCGGGCCTTGTTAATGCCAAAGCCATAATGTATGGCAACCAGCCGCCATTTGTGTTCACAAAAATATTTTTCGATACATTTACGCGCATGGGCGGCTCTGGCTCCACCCTGGCCCTCTGCTTTGCCGTTCTGGTACGCTGCCGCGACTGGGGCATGAAAAAACTCTGCCTGTTTGCGCTGGTTCCGGCCCTGTGCAACGTTAATGAGCCTCTTATTTTCGGCATTCCTCTGATGCTCAACCCCGCCTTTGCCATTCCTTTTCTTCTGGTGCCGACGGTACAAACCGTAGTGGCCTACATTGCAACAATTATTGGCTTTGTGCCGCATACCACGGTGGGAGTTGCCTGGACCATCCCCCCGCTGATCAGCGGCTATGTCGCGACTGGCAGCATCAACGGCTCAATTTTGCAGATGATAAACCTTGGGCTGGGCTTTTTCATATATCTGCCCTTTGTGGCTCTCTCTGACGCAGTGCGCGAAAAGCACGGCAAACAGGTTATGCACAGCCTGCTGCAAATTGCCAACCGCTGTGATTTTGGTTCTCCCGACAATCGCAAGTGCCTGAACATTCCCGGCGAAGTGGGCCGCCTTGCCCACACGCTTGCCACAGACCTTGAGCGGTCGCTAAACGCCAATGACGGTCAGCTTTATCTTGTATTTCAGCCCCAGTGCGACCACACGGCAAAACGCGTGGCAGGCGTGGAAGCCCTGCTGCGGTGGAATCACCCCATATATGGTCCTGTGGCCCCACCAATTATTGTTGCGCTCGCCGAGGACACAAACCTCATTGACCGGCTGGGCAAATTTGTTCTGCTTGAGGCCTGCAAACTGCGCGCTGCATGGCAGCCCAAGGTTCCGCATGACCTTGTGATCGCCGTCAATATCACTCCCAGCCAGTTGCGCAATGCCAACTTTGCCCAGATGGTACTTGGTACGCTGCACGGTCTGGGCCTTACCCCCACCCAGCTTGAACTGGAGATCACGGAATCTTCCATTCTGGAGCCGGACGCCCGAACTCTCGACCTGCTTACCCGCCTTCGTGTGCTTGGAGTACGCCTTGCCATTGATGATTTCGGCATGGGGCACACATCGTTGCGCTACATCCGCGCCTTCCCCGTGACAACGGTCAAGGTTGACCGATCCCTCACAGAAAGCCTCAACAGCAACGTGCAGGAACAGATCGTGCGCAGCATTCTGGATTTGAGCCGCAGCCTGCGCATAACCACCGTGGTGGAGGGAGTGGAGGACGAGCAGCAGTTGCGCGTTTTTACGGGCATAGGCTACCATACGTTTCAGGGCTATTATTTCAGCCGCCCGCTTTCTGGTGCGGACTGCCTGGACTTTGTGCTGCGCTACAACGGGCAGAATGATCAGGAAGCCTAATGCAGCAGCAGACGTTTTTTCCGCATGCCCCATCACGCAAAAAGCCCCGGCATAACCGGGGCCTGAACTTTATAGCTTGAACTCTCACCAATCTGCCTCAATCATACCCTGTCAGACAGGGCCAAGGCAGCGTGACGGGCAAAGCCTGCGCTACCTTCTTTAGACGGATTCGCCTTCGATTTTTTGCAACAGGCTGGCGCAAAAGCTATCCAGCATCTGTTCTGTTTCGTCGCCCAGCCCCAGAACAGAGCCAGAGTGCAACTGGCGCGCACGTAGCGCCTCAAGATCAGGCATGCTGACGCGTTGTTGCGGCAGATCGGCAACAGGCGGCAGATCTGCGGTCTGATCAGGAGTAGCCTTGTTCAGCACCAGCACCTGACGGTGCAGTCCCAGGTCGCCAGCCATGCGGGCAACCTCTGCTGCTGTTTCCAACGAGCGCATGCTCGGCTCGGATACCACCAGCAAGGCGTCCACATGTGCCACGGTTCCCCGGCCCAGGTGCTCCACCCCGGCCTCCATATCCACCAGCACCCACTCACGCCTGTCGAGCACCAGATGCGCCAGCAGGGCCTTGAGCAGTGCGTTGCTTTCACAAGCGCAGCCGCCCCCGGCGCTGGTCAAGGGGCCCATGACCAGAAGGCGTTTGTCTCCAGTGTTTTTCCCCCCATCTCCTGCAGCAGGCAGGGGGGCTGACAGAGCCTCGGGCAGATCGCTGACATGCGGATCAAGATCCATCATGCCACCCTTGCCAGCGGGGCGAATGCGTTCTTCAATCAATGAGGCGCGCTGGGTGAGGGCCTCCGGCAAATCAGCCCGCGCCAGACCAGAGGCCTGCCCAAGCGAAAGCGCCGTGTCGGCATCCACAAGCCAGACCTTTTCTCCGCGCCGCGCCAGATAATCGCCAAGCCAGGCGGTGATGGAGGTTTTGCCCACGCCGCCCTTGCCAGAAACGGCAATCTTCATGCAATCCCCCTGTGGTTTATGTATTAGTCCCTGAGCTTTGCACAGAGTGGGCAGGCCCTGCCCACCCACTCTGCAAAACACACTGGCCTAAGGCTGCAGGCCAAGGCCCTGCCGCTTCTGCCGGATGCGCGCATCCAGCAGGTCAGCCGCCTTTTCGGGGTCGTCATTTACCACAAAGGATGCGCCCACAATCTGTTCCAGACCGTTCAGGGCTATATCTGTCACCTTTTCCGAGCCAAGAATGTTGGGCGGCAGACCAAGATGCGTGTAAATGCCGCTGGCAACGGCATACAGGCCGATGGCCGCCGCTTTTTCAGAATACCATTCCGGCGAGGACGCGCCCACGGGCAGATCGGAGATATCCACGCCCAGAGCATTGGCGATCAGCGCGCACAACTGCAAAATACGGGCGTTATCCACGCAGCTGCCGAGGTGCAGTACCGGCGGAATACCCAGCGCGCTGCACAGGCTTTGCAGCCCCGGCCCGGCCATGGAAGCGCCCTCGGGCACCAGCAGCCCGGCCTTGCCCGCCGCAGTGGTGACGCAGCCTGTGGCCAGAACCATAATATCTTTTTTGATAAGCGCCTTCATGAGGCCCACGTTGGCCGAGTCGTGCTTGATCTTGGGGTTGTTGCATCCAACCACGCCCACAAACCCGCGCACAGTGCCAGCCTTGACGGCATCCAGCAAGGGATCAAGCGAGCCGCCCAGAGCCTCAAGAATGGCCTCGTTGGAAAAACCGGTCATGATGCTGACAGGTTCGCCAGGGATTTCCACACGCTTGGGGTCACGCTCCAAGAATGCATCCACCGCCATGCGTACGATCTTGCGGGCTTCTTCCCGCGCATTTTCGGGATGGAAATTAAAATGAATGGCCCCGGTAAAGCGCGCCTTGGCGGCAGTGTCGATAAAGCGGGTGTGGTAGCAGCCAGCCACCTGCACCAGGCTCGGCATGATGCACTGGTAGTCCACCACCACAACTTCCACAGCGCCGGTCACGATTGCCAGCTCCGTCATCAGGTGGTTGCCCGCCATGGGGATGCCCTGTCGCATGAGCAGTTCGTTACCGGTGCAGCACAAACCTGCCACAGTGATGCCGGTAGCTCCGTTCTTTTTGGCAAGCTCGATCATTTCTGGGTCGCGAGCAGCGTCAAGAATCATCTCGGACACCACCGGATTGTGACCGTGCACCAGGATATTGACTGTGTCCTTTTTGATTACGCCAAGGTTGGCGGTGGACATCTTGGGTTTGGGTGTACCGAAAAGCACATCGCACAGCTCCGTGGCGATCATGGAGCCAGCCCAGCCATCGGCCAGGGCGCAACGCGCCGCATGCAGCATGGTATTGGGCGCATCGTTATCGCAGCCCATGTGGGTGCGGTGCATCATTTCGGCAATTTCACGGTCAACGCCGCGCGGAGTGATGTCGAGCTTTTCCCACAGCTCACGGCGCTTGGCCGGAACACGGGAGACAAAATTGACCGCCTTGCGCCTGCTGCCAAAATCGCTGTAGCAGGCATCCACCACATCGGCGGCCACATCAAGCGCCTCGCGGCCTTCTGTCGCAACGCCCAGCTCGGCGGCAATGCGCCGCAGTTTGGCCTCATCCCGAATCTGATAGCCAGGGGCGCGGCCTTCCACCACTGCCTCCAAGGCTTCGATCACATCACGTCCGTGATCCGAATGCCCGGCTGAACCGCCTGCGATAAAGCGCCCAAAGTTGCGGGCCACAATCACATCGGCGTCTGCGCCACACACGCCGCGAGAAAGTTTTCCGCCGGGTTCGGCCTTGGCGCTGATGCGGCACGGCCCCATGACGCAGTTGCGACAGGTGGTGCCAAGCTCGCAAAAACGGCAATGCGGCGTTTGCTGATCCAGCCTGTCCCATGCAGTTTCCACACCATCTGCTCTGGCCTTTGCCAGCATGCGTTTGGCATCATCCCATATAGACATGTCATTGATGTCGCGCTTCTTGCTTTCCATAGCTGCCCCACAAAACTTGAGGTTACACGGCGCGCCAAGTCTGCGCCGCTATCTTTGTCATACTGGTATCACAGTCAGGCAAGGGCGTCTGTCAGATGTGCGACAAAGGAACGGTGATGATTTTTATAACAATTTAACAACCTGAAATAATTATAGTATTTTAAAATACCTTGTAAAAAATAATAGTAAAAAAGTCTGAAATTGAGAATTCAAAAGGCCAGAGTAGAAGAATATCTTGCGGATTAGTCCAGAAGTTCGCGAAGTCGACCTTCATCGAGAATACAATATACGCCGCGCTGCTCCTTGAACAAAATACCCGAGCGGGTCAGGTCGGTCAGCAGAGTGGAAATGGTCTGGCGGGACGCCCCGAGGGTCTGGGCCAACATCTCGCCCGAAAGCTGCAAGCGGGCGCGGCGGCGGCCATCCGGGCCGGGGGCGCTTTCTTGCGCGGCAGAAACAAGATGACGAGCCAGGCGGGCAGAAACATCACGTAGCGCAAGGCCATCAACAATACTGAACGTATTTTTGAGAATACCGCCAAGCACTCGCACAACAGTTACTGTAAACTGCGGCACAGACATCATGCGTTGATTAAACGTGGGAGTGTCCACCAGTAGAATGGTGGTATCTTCCACAGCCTGAACCTGAGCGCTGGAGTGGCTGACGTACACATCGCCCGGTTTGAGAAAGGCGATGGTAAATTCTTTTTCGCCATAGGCCAGATATACACGCACAAGCCCCTTGCTCACAATGAACACGTAGTTACCGGCTATCAGCCGCTCCCCTGCTGGAGAAACCGCTGTAAGAGAGCTTTCCAGCTCTTCATCATAGCTGGGCGTAAAAATCATGCTGTTTCTGGAGAAGCGGCGCTCATTAAAAGCAGAAAGCAGCGAAGAGAACTCTGGCTTTGCAAGCTCGTCCAGCAAATTGACTGAGGTAAACTTCATGGGATTCTCCTGCGCCCAGCATACTCATGGATTCGCGAGGGATACACGGTATGACAAAATTTGCTCGGCCATTCCACTTCAACCCGGCGTTCCTGATTTAAACATATAGTCCATGCGCAAATTCGTCAAAGATTTCGCTGTGCATTGGAGGTTGAAAAGGATGCGGGACTAATTTTTTTCATGCTGAGTACGGTGCACCGAACTGCCTGAACGCAGAGCTGGGAGGAATTTATAAATGCTGCTTTCAAGTGTTCGAGAATTAGTTTTTGAGAATTAGCTGTAATTTGTTGACCTTTGAGCACGGGAACCTGCCTCTCCGCCGGGTTTGGTGCGCCTGTCGGCGGGCGATTTCTGTTCACCATGAATTGATTTTTTGCTGTCCTTCAGCATTGGGGTTCGCCCAAGGCGGAGCTTGGGACGCCTGTGCGGGGCGCAGCAAAGGGGGGCCGGTTATGGGGCTACGCCCCCCCTTCTCGCCCCCCCTTCTCGGCCCCCCTTGCACTCCCCTCGGAACACCCCCTAAGAGCGACTATCAATTACCCCAGTATGGCGAGGACAACGCGGCTATAGCTTCGGGAACTTCCTTTGCTCGCTGCGCTCGGTCAGGCGATCTCCCTCCGCGCCGCGTAAATGCCAGATAGCGCTTTTGCGTTGGATAAAGTCCGTTTCTGCCGACGATCCAGATAACTATTCTGCTTTGAAAGCTGGTCGTTGGCTCAAGCTGCCTCGCCAAAAAAATTGTTGCATCGCAAAAAATCTGGTTTCGCTGTGGGCATCATCACAGGCAAGACGTGTTGATTACTTCCCTAGTCACCTCGAAACGAAAGCTCCACTGCTAAAGAAGCCAACGGCAAGTCGTTAACCTCATATGCCTTTTGCAGGCAGTAATTAAAGAAAGGTTGCGGAGTCACGTTCAGCACATTCGGGCGAGCAGTTACAATGAACTAGTGAAAAATTATGTTGTCAGGGAAAACTTGATTTGCTGTGGTCGTGACCAGAAACAGACCCTGAAGTCACTTTCTGTTGGTCACTCCTTCTGCCTTTCAAGGGTCAGAAATGTGATAATTAAGGCATCGCCTACCCTCCTTGGCTTTCAGTGGTCGAGATCAGGTGGTGGTCGTGCGTTGCCTATAGCATCTTATCTTTTGCAGGGCGTGATCAGAAAATGGTTGTGGCGTTGCCTTCCTTAGACTCGCCGGAGCGTAGGCGGAGGCGATGTGCTGGTGTTGGGCGAGTTTGCAAAATACGCATTTTTGTGGACTGACAAGGAAAAATTAGTTTTTTAAGCGCAGCGTACTCAAGTACGTGAGCATTAAAAAACTAATTTTGACGCAGTCAGGCCCAAAAAGACGGGTTTGCGTAAATGCGCCTGACAGGCTCAGGCAGAACTGCAAGCAAGGAGGTTCAAGGGTTTCGGGCAGAAGGAGGCTGTGAAGCAAGGGAAAGAAGAAGAAGAAGAAGAAGAAGAAGGTCGCGCCAAAGGTAGCGTGGAGGCAGTAAGGGGGATGTAGATGCAGGCGAGAAGGCCGCGAGGAAGGAAGGAGCAAGGAGGGATAAAAGACAAAGCCCCTTGCGCTAGAAGCAGCAAGGGGCTTTGGAGCAATCGTTGACAGCGGCCTACTTTCCCACATGACGTTATGCAGTATCATCGGCGATGGAGAGCTTAACTTCCGAGTTCGGAATGGGATCGGGTGTACCCTCTCCTCCATGGCTATCAACGAAATTTGTCAAAATATTAATTGACAGGGACGGAAGGATTTTTTTCAAACACAAGCCTCACGGGCTATTAGTACTGGTCAGCTCCACACCTCGCGGCGCTTCCACCTCCAGCCTATCAACGAGGTAGTCTACCTCGGCCCTTTAGGGATTGCTCCAGGGAGAACTTATCTTAAGGCAGGCTTCCCGCTTAGATGCTTTCAGCGGTTATCCCTTCCGCACATAGCTACCCTGCTGTGCCGTTGGCACGACAACAGGTCCACCAGGGGTGCGTCCATCCCGGTCCTCTCGTACTAGGGACAGGCCCTTTCAATTCTCCAGCGCCCACAGAAGATAGGGACCAAACTGTCTCACGACGTTTTAAACCCAGCTCGCGTACCACTTTAAACGGCGAACAGCCGTACCCTTGGGACCTGCTTCAGCCCCAGGATGTGATGAGCCGACATCGAGGTGCCAAACCGCATCGTCGATGTGAACTCTTGGATGCGATCAGCCTGTTATCCCCGGCGTACCTTTTATCCAATGAGCGATGACCCTTCCATTCGGGATCACCGGATCACTAACACCTACTTTCGTACCTGCTCGAGATGTCTCTCTTGCAGTCAAGCTCCCTTATGCGTTTGCACTCGACGGCTGGTTTCCAATCAGCCTGAGGGAACCTTTGCATGCCTCCGTTACTCTTTAGGAGGCGACCGCCCCAGTCAAACTACCCACCAGACACTGTTCCCTCACCGGATAACGGTCGAGGGTTAGGGACCTGAAAAAACAAGGGTGGTATTTCAACAATGACTCCCCCCATACTAGCGTACAGAGTTCACAGTCTCCCACCTATCCTACACATGCAGTTCCAAATCCCAATGTCAAGCTATAGTAAAGGTGCACAGGGTCTTTCCGTCTTTCTGCGGGTACACGGCATTTTCACCGCGACTTCAATTTCACCGAGTCTCTGGCCGAGACAGTGTGGAGATCGTTACGCCATTCGTGCAGGTCGGAACTTACCCGACAAGGAATTTCGCTACCTTAGGACCGTTATAGTTACGGCCGCCGTTTACCGGGGCTTCAATTCGAAGCTTCGCTTGCGCTGACCTCTCCTTTTAACCTTCCGGCACCGGGCAGGCGTCAGTCCGTATACGTCGTCTTTAGGACTTCGCACAGACCTATGTTTTTAGTAAACAGTCGCCACCACCATTTCTCTGCGGCTCCCTCAGGCTCGTTAAGTGAATTAACTTCACCCGGAGGAGCACCCCTTCTTCCGAAGGTACGGGGTTATTTTGCCGAGTTCCTTGGCCAGAGTTCTCTCGAGCGCCTTGGATTATTCATCCCACCCACCTGAGTTGGTTTGCGGTACGGTTTGCACATCCTAAACTTAGAAGATTTTCTAGGCAGTATAGGCTCAACAGCTTCAGACCTTACGGTCACGGACTCGCGTCTCGACGTAGAGCGGTACGGATTTGCCTGTACCACACGTCTACCTGCTTGCACCGGGACAACCAACACCCGGCCTGTCTACCTTTCTGCGTCCCTCCATCGCACAGATGTACAAGTACGAGAATATTAACTCGTTTCCCATCAGCTACGCCTTTCAGCCTCACCTTAGGGACCGACTAACCCTGGGAAGATTACCTTTACCCAGGAAACCTTGGGTTTACGGCGAACGGGTTTTTCACCCGTTTTATCGTTACT
>NZ_CABSIF010000009.1:67500-154197 GCF_902477725.1 uncultured Desulfovibrio sp.
TTTCAACGAATTTACGCTGATGGGCGGTGCAACCATCGCGGCCATAGCCCTTGGGCAATTACCCGAAGCGGTTGGCGTCATGCTCTTTTATTGCGTGGGTGAATTTGTACAGGAGCGCGCCGCCGGGCGTTCGCGTCGGTCGGTCAAGGCTCTGCTGGCCGCACGGCCAAGCATTGCCCACGAGATGCTGGACAACGGCGCCACACGTGATGTGGAACCCGAAGCCCTTGGCCCCGGCAGTCACATCCTTGTACGCCCCGGCGAAAAGATCCCGCTGGACGGTACCGTGCTTGAAGGCGATTCGCAGGTGGACACCTCGCCGCTTACGGGCGAATCCGTACCCCAGCGCATTGCCCCCGGCAGCAGGGTGCTCGCGGGCACCATCAATCTGAATGCGGCCCTTCGGGTCGAAGTGACAACGGCCTTTGCCGACTCCTCCATTGCCCGCATTCTGGAAATGGTCGAAAACGCCGTGGCCCGCAAGGCCCCTACGGAACGCTTCATCACCCGCATGGCCCGCTGGTACACCCCCGCAGTGACGGGCATTGCCTTTCTGGTGGCGGTGCTGCCCCCCCTGTTCGGACTTGGCCCCTTCTCTCAATGGATTTACCGCGCCCTTGTGCTGCTGGTCATTTCCTGCCCCTGCGCCCTGCTTATTTCCATTCCGCTGGGCTACTTTGGCGGCATTGGCGCGGCTTCGCGCCGGGGCATCCTTATCAAGGGCGGCGCGGTGCTCGACAACCTGCGCGACATCCGCGTGGCTGCGCTGGACAAGACCGGCACCCTCACCGAAGGCGTGTTTGAAGTAAACGCCGTGCTGCCCGCCGCAGGTGTTGCCCCCAATGATCTGCTGGCCGCCGCCGCGCTGGCGGAGAGCCGCTCCAACCACCCCATTGCCCGCTCTGTCATGCGCGCTGCGCAGCAGGAAGGCATTATGGTCGATGATGCATCACTCACAGGCATGGAAGAAATCCCCGGCATGGGCGTGGCTGCCGCTGCTGGTGGCCATGAACTTCTGGCAGGCAATGCCGCCCTGCTCACAAGCCGTGGCATTGCGCCTATGGATGTCAGCATGCCCGGCAGCGTGGTGCAGGTCGCCAAGGGCGGCAAACTGCTGGGCGCGCTGGTGGTGGCAGACCGTATCAAGCCGCAGTCGCCCGAAGCCATTCAGGAACTGCGCCGCCTCGGCATCCAGACTATCGCCATGCTTACGGGCGACAGGGAAGAACAGGCCCGCCCCGTGGCCCAGCGTCTGAAGCTGGACACCCTGCGCGCAGACCTGCTGCCCGAAGACAAGGCCGGAGCGCTTGAAGCACTTGGCCCGGTGAAGAACACCATCTTTGTGGGCGACGGCATCAACGATGCTCCGGTGCTGGCAACGGCAGGCGTGGGCGTGGCCATGGGTGGTCTGGGCGCAGAAGCCGCCATTGAAACCGCAGACGTGGTCATTCTGGACGACAACCCCGCCCGTCTGCCAGAGCTGCTGCGCATAGCGCGCCGCACACGCACCATTGTGTGGCAGAATATTGTTATGGCGCTGGGCATCAAGGCCTTGTTCATGGCGCTGGGCATCGTGGGCCTCTCCGGCCTTTGGGAAGCTGTGTTTGCCGATGTGGGCGTGGCCCTCATGGCTGTGCTCAACGCGGCCCGCGCTGGCAAGATAGACGTCTAGCAAGCAAATCGGGGGAAGAGGCCACAAAACCCCTTCCCCCGATTTTTATATTCTGTCCTGCCCTGTTCCGTGCTGCACCTCAGCGACACTGGCGGGCAAATCTTCTCAAAAAAGGAATCCGGCATCCTGCTGCGGCTGCAAACCCTTTACACGGCAGAGCGCTCCACGGTGTAGCCGCCCGCCTCCAGCGCTTCAATAGCCGGGACAAGCTTTTCCGCCTTCATCAATATATAGTCCGTATCAAAGGTCGACACGGCAAAAATGCTGATGCCCGCCTGCGCCAGTGTGGCCGACAAGCCCGCCATCACACCGGTAAGGCCAAAATCCATCTGCCCCGCTACGCGCAGTGCGCGCCAGCCGTCTTCCCGCGCCAGTGTGGCGTGGGGAATATCCGCAGTCAAGCAGACCACCGAAATTTCCGCATCAGTTTTGCCCACAAACAACCACGGCACATGAAAATTGACGGCGCGCAGGTTTTCCACCTTGCAGACGCTGAATTTTCCTTCAATTACTTGCAAGAGCATGCTTTCTCCGCCTTTTCATTCAGTTCGGTGTAAAAACTGGTCGGGCAGATCATATACCTAAGAAAGCAGCATTTTCAAGTGCCTGTAGGCCAAAGCTGTTGCCATGCGCCCACGCGGGGTGCGCTTTAAAAAGCCGCACTGGATAAGGTACGGCTCGTAAATATCTTCAATGGTTCGCACTTCTTCCGAGCAGGCAACGGCCAGAGTTTTGATACCCACCGGGCCGCCGTCATAGTGTTTGATGAGCACCTCCAGCAGCTTGCGGTCCATCTGATCCAGCCCCAGCTCGTCCACGTCCATGCGCTTGAGCGCCGCCGAAGCCTGTTCGCCAGTCACAAGCCCGTCACCGTGCACCAGGGCAAAGTCGCGCACACGGCGCAACAGACGGTTGGCAATGCGGGGCGTGCCGCGTGAACGGCGGCCAATTTCCGCAGCGCCGTCAGTGGAGACCTCCACGCCCAGGATGCGCGCCGTGCGCTGCACCACGCGGGCAAGGTCCTCCGGGCTGTAATATTCCAGCCGCGCCACAATGCCGAATCGGTCACGCAGGGGCGAAGAGATCAAGCCCATGCGCGTGGTCGCCCCCACAAGGGTGAAGGGCTCAAGATCAATCTTGACCGTGCGCGCCGCAGGCCCCTGCCCGATGACCAGATCGAGCTTGAAATCTTCCATGGCGGGATACAGCACTTCCTCCACGGCAATGGGCATGCGGTGGATTTCATCCACAAAAAGGATGTCGTGCCTGTTCAGATTGGTGAGGATGGCGGCAAGGTCCCCGCTGCGCTCAAGCACCGGCCCGGAGGTGCAGATAAGATTGACCCCCAGCTCGGAGGCCATGATCTGCGCCAGCGTGGTTTTGCCAAGCCCAGGATTGCCGTAAAAAAGCGTGTGGTCCAGCGCCTTGCCGCGCTCGCGCGCAGCCCCCAGATACACGCGCAGATTGGCGCGCAGTTCATTCTGCCCGATAAAGTCGTCAAGGCTGTGCGGGCGTACGCTTTCGTCAATGCCTGTGGTGCACTCCGCAACGCACGGGTTCGCAAGATCGGTCATCAGACCTTCCCCTTGGCGAGAGCCTTGAGGGTGGCGCGCAGCGCGCCGGTCACATCCAGATCAGGCTCTTCGTGCAGCAGTTTTTTGACCAAGGGCGCGCATTCGTCCGGCTCATAGCCAAGATTGCCCAAGCCGTCCAGCACATCGCGAAACACGGAACCGGGCCGCGTCCCCGTGGTCAACGCCGCCGCCTGCGGGGCGTCCTCGACCTTGAGCTTGTATTTCAGCTCAAGAAACACATGTTCGGCGGTTTTTTTGCCGATGCCCGAAACGCGGGTAAGGGCCAGCACGTCATCCTCAAATACAACCCGGCGCAGGTCGTCAGGACGAAAGATGGAAAGGATGCCAAGGGCCGTGCGCGCCCCCACCTTGGAGATGGAGACCAGCACTTCAAAGGTCTGGCGTTCTTCAAAGGTGGCAAAACCAAAAAGCTCCAGCGCATCTTCACGCACGGCAAGGCTGGTGTACAGCGCCAGGGGTTCCCCCCTGCCGGGCAGGCTGGCAAGCGTGTGGGCGGGCAGGGCCACTTCGTATCCCACGCCCCCCTCGGTGACGATCAGGCAGGCATTGCCCCATATTTCGGCCAGTCGGCCTTCAAGATAGGCGATCATGGATTCCTTGCGAGAAGTAAAGGTTGCTACCGCCAGAGCATAGACTGAAAGGCGAAGGGTTTCAAATGGCGCTTGCCGTGTATGGCGCCGCCGCCCCCAGTGGAACTTTGACCCGAAATTGCCTTATTTGGGAATAACGTCAGGTTCAATGCCAGGGATGTTCCCATCGGTTACGGCTGAAAGAACACGGAGCATCTGCACAAAATCTTTCTGCCCGCTCCCCAGGGCCCCAAAAAATTCCTTATCTATAACCTCGACCGTTGGCAGGCTGTTGCTCAGCCGGAGTTGCCCCTCATCTGAAAGGCTCACAGACTTGGCGCGGCTGTCCTGCGGGTGTGTCGTGCGCAGAATCAACCCCTTTTTTTCCAACAATACCGCAAGCTGTGAAATCGTCATCAAATCCATATCGGCAAGGTTTGCCACCATGCTCTGGGTCACGTACTCCTCATTTTGCGCCAGATAGCCGGTACAGGCCAGAAAAACGAACTGAGGGTGCGTGAGGCCGCACTTGGCGAGCGCTCTTCGGATAATACCGTGCCAGCGATTATATGCCCGTATAAAAAGCAAACCAGGGGAGGCTCCAGCCTCCCCCTGAAACTGTGAAGGAAAAACTACAGGCTTTCCGCCAGAATTTTCAAACGCCATAACACATCCGTCATATCCCCAGTGACTTTTTGGAAAAATGCATAATTTTCGTTTGTTATTTCACAATATTTTGGCAGAAGCGAGATGGAATGTTCCACAAAGCGTCGCCCATCGCGCTCTGAAATTTCATGCCCGAACTCTAGCCGTCCCATCCCCCCAAGGTCAACGGCATCCCGAAAACTCTTGTTGGTCTGCACCTCTGTAAAAACAAATCGGATCGGCGGCATGCCTTCTAGCTGCATGGTACCGCCCACACCCTCGGCAAATGGCCCGTCAAGCTCATACGATTCCAGATCTGTTTCCCATTGTCTTCGAAGTGAAAATTCGCTGTAGACTCTCCAAATATTTTCCGGCGTGGCGTTTACCGGCAATTCAAGTGACATCTTGAGCATGGCGTACTCCTTTGCGCTGCATTTAATAAGTATATTTATAATAAGTATACTTAATATTGAGAGTCAATCATAATCTTCCAATGGGGAGCTCTCTGTTAACCGCCAATGCCCACCATCTGTTTGTCTGCCACGGCGGAGCCTTTTTTGCGGGCCTTGAGCAGATCGGCCCCAATGGGTTTGCCAGCACAGGCCAGGCGGACCACGCGGGCCAGATGCCCGTCATCAAAACGCGGATTACGCAGAAGCCCCCGCAAGTGATATTCCCTGTCGTCAAACAGGCATGTGCGCAGGTTGCCGTCGCTGGTGAGCCGCAGCCTGTTGCACGTGCCGCAGAAATGACAGGATACAGCGGTGATAAATCCCATGCGGCCCTTGCCACCCTGCACAGCAAACATCTTGGCGGGGCCAGCCTCCGCGCTGCTGTCCTGCACGGGATCAAGGCGCACACGTCGCTCGGCTTCGGCCCGGATGTCTCCGGCAGACCAGAACGTCTCCGGCCCCCAGAGGGTGCCGCTGCCCATGGGCATAAATTCGATAAATCGCAGATCAACGGGCATGGTACGCACGGCATGAACAAAATCGTCCATCTGCCCGTCATTGACGCCGCGCATGGCGACAGCGTTGATTTTTACGCGAATGCCCGCTTGCAGCAGCCCGTCCAGCGAGGCGAGAACAGCGGGCAGCAGATCGCGCCCGGTCACTCTGGCAAAGGTTTCGCGGTCAAAGCTGTCGAGGGAAAGATTGACGGCGCTCACGCCCACAGAGCGCAGCAGCGGAATGTGCGGCTCAAGCAGTGTGCCGTTGGTGGTCAGGCGCAAATCAAGGGATGGGTAGCGCGTATGCAGCAGATGCAGCAGTTCGTCGCAGCCCTTGCGGGCAAAGGGTTCGCCCCCGGTAAGCCGCACCTTGGAAACGCCCAGCGCGGCCATCATGCCCACAAGGCGCGCCATTTCTTCATAGCGCAGCACCTTGGGGTGCGGAATGAACTTCTGGTTTATCTCGCTGCGGCAATAGGCGCAGCGCAGATTGCAGCGGTCAGTGACAGAAAGGCGCAGATACCGCACCACGCGGCCGTGCCCATCACACAGAGGGGCAGGATGCGCCAGTGGCGCGAGTTCTTCTCCGGGGGCGGCACAGTTGCCAAGAGGGGCAAATGGATTTACACATGCTTGCATGAAACACCTGCTATTCGGAGCCGCCCTGCTGGGCTGCCTTTGCATGACCGTTCCCGCGCTGGCCTGGGACGGCTTTGACGCCGATTCCGCCGACCTTGTCGAGGTCATCCCCGACCGCGTTCCCTCCAAGGGCGACACGGTGGATGTGCGCAACTATGACAAGGACGCCACGGAAACCTGCCTCGTTGAATCGGTTGCCCGCAATGCCCGCACTGTAGAACTTGTGGTGCGCACTCCTGCCGGAGTAGCCCGCACCCTTGTGATGGAAGGCCGTTAGCGGCTGTTGCCGAAAAGCATTTTGTGCCCCGCGTGGTTGTTGATCGCGCTTTGCGGCGCGCAGCCGGGAGCAGAAACGGCATTTTCGGAAACAGCCGCCCGTTCCAGCACTTAGTTATCGCCCGAATCGGCCTCATGCCCCGGCAACAGAATGCTCGGGCTTTCAGCCTGACCCTGCCCCTTGGGACACTGGGCCTGAAGATGGCAAATCTCACAGCCGCCCTTGAAGGGATAGTGCGTCACAACAGCATAACGGCGCGTAAGGGTGCCGAACGCCTCGCGGTATTCAATGCCCAACGAGGCCAGCGCCTCGCGCAGCGTTTCCGTGGGCCGCGGCGAAGGCGCGCAACCGGCATCTTCCACCTGGGGCAGGGCCTCCTGCACGGCAGCCATGCACATAAACTGGGCAAGGTTGTTGATCATAAAGCCGTCAGAGGCAGATTTTCCCCAGGCTTCATCCACAAAATTTTCCACTTCTTCCGGCAGCCAGACAGCCAGATACGAAATTTTGCCAGCCGCAATCTCACAAACGTTCAGTTGCGGCAGCCATTCGCCCCACAGGCCCACAAGACGTTCAAGAATCGCACCGCCAAGGCGCGTTTCCTTGCTCATGGACATGAAGGCTTCCAGATCAAAGTAGGGCTGCATTTCATGCCGCCGGATTTCATACGGTTTGCTGCTTGCCTCGCTCACTTGTTCTCCTTGGATGCTCATTGCCTGATTAGCCCGCGCGCTGCCGCGCCTGACCGTGCTTATGAGCCGCAGCAGATATTCTATCCATGCAAGGCACATCGTCAAGAGCATGTTTGCCGCAGCAAGGCTGTTGCATGGGCCGCAGAGCGGGGCTGGCGCTGCTTTTTGCGGTCATTTGATTCTTTCGCTCCAATTTTTTTACAGCGGGCTGACCGGGCATGATCCATGCAAAACAATGCCGCCCGCAGCGTGGAGAGCATGTTGCCTTTACTTGGCAGGGCCTCTTTTTTATCATATGCAATTGCCGCACAGCTGATGTCGTTGCTAACGGAGCCTCAGCCTGCGGCCAGGCCCCTGATACCACACACCACAAGGATGCCGCATGAACAAGCCCAGTGACCACCCCGCAAAGATCCGCTATAAATATCAGATGGATGAAAACGCAAGACTGCAAACAGCCCACGGCGTTTGGGGCGGCATAAATCCGCAGGGCGAGATCGAGATGAATTTTTATCACGAAAGCGATGCCCTGCCCGCTTTCTCTGAGCAGCTGGTGGCCCCCGACGGCTCCATCGGCCACGAAATTACCCCCGGCGAGATGGACGCGCGCGAAGTGAACCGCTGCATCCACAGCCGCGTGCTGCTCAACTACCACACGGCCCGCGCCGTGCTTGACTGGCTTGAAGACCGCGTGGCCGCCCTTGAAGAAGAAGGCGCGCATGGCATGTACGATGCAGACCTGGACATTGAGCAGTAATACAAGATCATGATTGAAAAGACCTACCACATCATCACTTTTGGCTGTCAGATGAACGTGCACGACTCCCACTGGCTGGGGCGTGCGCTCGGCGCGCGCGGTTTTTTTGAAGCGCCGCTTGAAGACGCGCAGGTGGTGGTGGTCAATACCTGTTCCGTGCGTGAAAAGCCGGAACAAAAGGTTATGAGCACGCTTGGCCGCATCCGTCAGGTTTCGGGCGGCAACCCCGCCGTGCTGGTGTGCGTGGCCGGATGCGTGGCCCAGCAACTTGGCGAAAGCATCTTTGAAAAAGAAAGCCAGGTGCGCCTTGTGGCGGGCAGCGACGGCATAGGCAATGCCCCTCAGGCCATTGAGCGCCTGCTGGAAAACCCCGCGCAGCGCCTCTCCCTGCTTGATTTTACAAGCCAGTATGTGGAGCGCGAAGGCACAACCGAACCCGGCGTGGTCAGCGGTTCCGTAGCCTACGCCAATATCATGCAGGGGTGCGACAATTTCTGCGCCTACTGCATTGTGCCCTTCACCCGGGGCCGCCAGAAATCGCGCAGCAGTACGGCCATTCTTGACGAATGCAAGGCGCTGATCGACAACGGCGCGAGAGAAATCACCCTGCTTGGGCAGAACGTCAACGCATTCGGGCAGGATAAAAGCGGCGACGGCACAAGCTTTGCCGCCCTGCTGCGCAAGGTTGCCGCCCTGCCGGGCCTTGAGCGCCTGCGCTACGTTACCCCGCATCCCAAGGATATGGGGCCGGAAGATATCGCCGCCTTTGCGGAGCTGCCCCAGCTCTGCCCCCGCTTGCACCTGCCCATGCAGGCAGGCTCGGACGCGGTGCTGACCCGCATGAAACGCCGCTACGACAGCGGGGCCTTTCTTGATCTGGTGGAACGCCTGCGCGCAGCCCGGCCCGATCTGGCCCTCTCCACTGATCTTATTGTGGGCTTTCCCGGTGAAAGCGAGCAGGATTTTCAGGACACGTTGCAGATGATGCGCGCCAGCAACTTCATGTCCAGCTTCTCCTTTTGTTACTCAGACAGGCCAGGAACGCGGGCCTCGCTGTTCCCCGACAAAATCCCCGCCGATGTTGCCCAGGACAGGCTGTTGCGCCTCCAGGCCCTTCAGGATGAACTTGGCGCGCGCTGGTTGCAGCAGCGGGTAGGCGGCGAAACCACCCTGCTGATCGAAAACCGCAGCCCCAAGGAAGGCCAGGGGCCGGAGCCAAGCTGGCAAGGTCGCGACCCCTACGGCGCGCCCGTGCATGTGGAGCTGCCGCCGCAAGTGGATCACACGGGCCGCATGGTGCGGGTGAGGATTACAGAGGCCAAAAAGCACAGCCTCATGGCCCAACGATTGGGGGAACCATGGTAGAAATGCGCGTTTTCGGGCTCACCATCGACCCGCAGAGCAAAACGCCCATCGTGGTGTTGCGCGAAGCCAGCGGCGATGCCGTGCTGCCCGTCTGGGTGGGAGCCATGGAGGCCATGGCCATT
Source organism: uncultured Desulfovibrio sp. (assembly GCF_902477725.1). NCBI lineage: Bacteria > Pseudomonadati > Thermodesulfobacteriota > Desulfovibrionia > Desulfovibrionales > Desulfovibrionaceae > Desulfovibrio > uncultured Desulfovibrio sp. The sequence continues at coordinate 76,783 of NZ_CABSIF010000009.1, forward strand.
TCTCTGGTGCTCAACAACGAAAATCTGCCCCGCCCGCTCACGCACGACCTGTTTCTCATGACGCTCAAAGCCTTTAAGGCCGAACTGCGGCGCGTGGAGATCAACGACCTGCGCGAAGGCACTTTCTACGCGGTGCTTGTACTTTCCGGCCCGGAAGGCAGAACGCGAGTGGACTGCCGCCCCTCGGACGCCATTGCCCTGGCCATGCGCGCAGGGGCACCCATTCTTGTGGAAGAAGAAGTACTGCGCCTTTCTGCCGAAGAGCAGCAACGGGCAGAACAAAGCACTGCCGTGGAAGTTACCACGCCGACTCCTGATGCCGCCACTGACATGGTGCGCCGCGTTGGTGCCCAAAAAGAGGCGGATATGCTGGGCGGCGCCCTGCTGCGCCACGGTGAGCTGCCCCCCTCCCTCTCTGCGGATGAAGAAACCCGATACCGCGAGATGCTGCGTTCTCTTGATCCGATTTCACGCCGAAAGATGTAACCAGCGGCAACAATTCTCTTTATCTTTACCACACCCGCGTTTGCATGAATGTGCGCGTGGGTTTGGGCATCTTCTGTTTTCCCCCATTTTTCGCTCAGGCAGCGTTTTTCAGAGGCGATACGGCAGCCTTTGCGGGCATGCCGGGGCGGGTGCGGTCAGGCCTGCACCCGGCAGATTCAGGTTTTTTCCAGAACTCTAAAAATATTCTAAATAAAAAATGCTTCACCAACTGGCTAAAATCATGAATAAATTTTTTCATCCCGCGCCAATAGCCGATTTCCGATCCCTAAAGATATAGCGTCTTGCTCCGATTATTAGCAGCAATGGGGAAGAGAACCATGCTGCACTATCGACTATTCAAAGAAATCAACGACCTTTTTGCCTCCGGGCATGTCGAACAGGCCCGCCGCCTGCTCATGGAAGTGCAATCGCGCAGCATAGCCCTGCACGATGAGCTTAACCTGCTGCAGACCCGCCTGAAGACCCTTGAAGAAGCCGTTGAGCTTGCCAGCAACCTGTTCCGCCGCAACGGTCTCTACTGGCTCAAGGCCAAGGATATCAATCTTGGGCCGTTCTGCCCGCGCTGCTATGAAAACGAGGGTGGGCTTATCCGCCTTGAACGGGCAGATGGCACGCTGCACTGCCCCTACTGTCACGCAGTTCTCTCCTGCCCGCCGGAATTCTGCGGCAGCGAGGATGCGCAGCCACGTGCGCGCATAATACCTTTTGCCAATTAAGCTGGTTCTGACAGATCAAACACATAAACACCTTGCCGCCACGACCAGCGACAAGGTGTTTTTTTATGGAGGAACAAGCCATTACGCCCATTCGCGACAGGCATTCATCAAATTTCACGGCCCTGTTTTCTTGCGCAAGCCCGCTCCAGCGGGTATAGTGCATTTACGGAAGCCACTGCCAGCCCTTCCTGCCGGCAGCTTTTCAACTGGTTATTCCGACAAGGACAAGCATGACCCGCCCACGGCAGATCCATGTTCTTCTTCTCAGCGAAAGCGAATCAATGGCCGCTCTGGACAGACGCGCTCTGCGCGAAGTCGGGGTTGACCGCACTGAAGGTCTGACCTCCGGCGTGGCGGCAGCCCGCATGCTGGCTGGCCTTGACGAATTTCCCCCTTCTTTCAAGCCCGATGTGGTCATCTGCTCGCAGCGTCTTTCTGATATGGACGGCGAACAGTTTTGCGCCATTTTGCGTCTGCACCCCCTGCTGCTCGACATGCCCGTGCTGCTGATTCTGCCCCACGACAGCGAGGTGGAGCAGCTCCGCACTCTCGGCTGCGGTGCAAGCGCCCTCATATCAAGGCCTTACTCGTTCAGCCAGCTCAAGGCCCATCTTGATTTTCTGGCCAACTCGCGTTCTTCGCTTGATGATCTGGAAAAAGCCGCCCACCTTGCAGACACCAGAGCCTTTGACGAAGCCGTGGCCACCTACGGCATCCTGCTCAAGCCCATTCGCCAGCCCGAAGACTATTTTCGCGTGGGCATGCAGTGCCTTGAACAACGCAAATGGAACAGCGCCATCAATGCCTTCCAGCGGGCCATGCGCGGCGCGCTTATTCAGGGCAAGGCGGAGCTGGGCATGGCCGCGGCGTGGAAGGGCAAGGGCGACATGGCCCGCTACCGCCACTATCTTTCGCTGGCGGCAGCCACATTTGTGCGCGCGCGGCAGTGGAACCGCGCCCGCGCGGTTTATGCCCGCATGCTTCAGGAAGATCCCGCAGCGCGAAGCCCGTTTTTGTCCGAGGCCTTGCAGCAGATACGCCAGGGCAACTTTGATTTTGCAGCAGGAATTTTGGCTCAGGGGTACGAAATCACCCCCAGAGAACAGATCAGTGAGCGCATGGCTCAGATATGCCTTGCAACAGATACCCCGGACGACATGCTGAAAAGCATGGAAGCCTGCCTTGAACAGGCCCTGGGCGCTGACGCCGAAGCCTTGAGCGCAGAAATCCGCACCACGCTTGAAGCCCTGACCCGCGAGGCCGAGGCCAAAAAGCTTGAAGACGCGGCAGAACGCCAGTGGCGGGCAGGCCGTCAGGCCGCCAGGGAGCGTGGGGACGCAGAAGGCGCGCCCGCAGAATGGGCAAATGACCCCTTGATGCAGGTGGGTCAGGCTCAAATGGGCAATGCGCAGGCCAATCAGGCACAGGCCGCAGGCACAGCCCCCCAGGCTGGAGCACGGCAACGCGGGCAAGTTGGCATTGCCCTTGCCGACGAGGACGAACCGGATATGCCCTCCCAGCAGGGTTCTGCCGCCAAATCAGGCAATCTGCGCGCCGGGCAGGGTGCATCCTCGCCAGTCATCCCCTTGTGGGGTGAGCACGAGGGCGCAGCCCAATCAACGCAGAACACCCGCACCGCACAAGACGCACAGCCTGCCATTTCAGGCAATACCCCCATCCCGCCGCTGCTTGACCCGCTCGCGCGCGGCAAGAGCTCCGGAAGCCTGATTGGCGGCAAGAGCAGCCTCACGGACATGATGTCCATAGTAAAATTTACCTGGAAGCAGGCCTTCCGTAAATAACAGCTAAAGGCCTGACGGTATTTCTTCTCCAGCGTAGCCAGTATTGAAGAGGCGCAGGCGGGCTTTGCCCGCCTGCGCCTCTTTTTACGCTCATACCGTACCCGGCCGCAGAAAAACATATTCTGACGCAGTCGGGATAACGCGATGGTGCCGCTCTAACGCTTCACGCGCTGGAGCATGTCTTCGGTTGTGAGCGAGTGCAGATGCCGCACCCGCCAGAGGTAACATGCCGCCCCGAATCCCAGGGCCACGATGTAGGCAATCCAAAAGCCTGCCGCACCCATTGAGGGGACCAGAAGATTTGTACGCGCCAGCGCAAAACCCAAGGGCAGCCCGATAATCCAGTAGGCTGCAAAGCAGATGACAGAAATAATCCGCGTATCATTATGCCCGCGCAGAATGCCGATGCCCGTCACCTGCAAGCCGTCCACAATCTGGTAAGCGGCCTGATAAAGCAGGAGTTGCATGGCCAGGGCGGCCACCGCCGCATCCTGGGTATAAATGGCCACAATACTATGTCGGAACAGCACTGTAAGCGTAGCAATGAGCAGCGCAAAAACAACGCTCAGGGTCAGGGCCGTGCGGGCCACAATTTTAGCGCGCTCGGCCTGCTGCGCCCCAAGGTAGCGGCCAACGCGTATGGTGGCCGTCATGCTGATGGAAAGCGGCACCATGAACACCAGCGCCCCAAAGTTAAGGGCAATCTGATGCCCAGCCACCATGACCGTACCCAAAGGAGCAAGCAGAATAGCGCTGAGGGCAAAGAGCGAAACTTCAAAAAACAGGGCCAGCGCGCCGGGAAAGCCAATGCGGAACACCCGCAAGACCAGCGCACCATCAAAGCGCGGCTCTTCTGCGCTGCCGCCACGGAACAGGGGAGCAAACACCGGCCCCAGGCATTTATACTGCGGGTCGCGGCGCAGATAATACAACATGCACAGGCCCATAAACCAGAAGCTGATGGCAGAGGCCACGCCGCAGCCCACGCCGCCAAGCTCCGGCAAACCGAACTTGCCGTAAATGAATACGTAGTTGCAGGGAACATTGAGCGCCAGCCCGAGCAGGCCTATGACCATGGCGGGACGAGTGCGGGAAAAGCCCTCAAGAAAGCTGCGCAGATTCACAAAAAGCAGAAAACCCGGCAAACCCCACATGATGGCGCGCAGGTACGCCCCTGCCATGTCAGCAAGCGCGGGCTCAAGCCCAAAAAGGTCCAGATGGAACGAAACTGCGTAATAAAAGCTCACCAGCACAACGCTCAGGCCAAGAGTAAGCCACAGGCCCTGCCGCAGCAGGTGCGCCGCTCGGTCAGGCCGTCCGGAGCCAACAAATTGCGCACTCAGGGGAGAGAGCGCCAGCAGGCAGCCAATGCCAAGCAGGGCCACAGGGGCCCATATGGAACCCGCAACGGCCACAGCGGCCAGAGCCTGAGCGCTGTAGAGCCCGCTCATGGCAGTATCGGCAAAGGTCATGCCCGTTTGCGAAAGCTGGGCAATGAAGATGGGCAGCCCCACCGCATAAAAACGGCGGGCCTCTGAAAGGGAGAATATTTTTTCAAACATAGGGTTCTCGCAGGTGATCCGTGGCGGGCGTCAGGGCCAGCGCCAGAGCAAGCCGGAAAAGTCCGGGGTAAAACGTGTTCCGTCCGCGCCGCAACGCGCGAAACATGGGAGGTAAAAGGGTTACGGGCCGGGTTTGCCCTGCCTGGCTAGAGCAGTTAACTCATTTCATTCGTAACCTGCTTCAGGGGTTGTCTCTAAATAAATGATTTTGTGCCAAGGGCAAGGAAAAAGGCTTTTTTTACGAAAGGAGTGTACTCTTACGGTACATGACTGGAGTAAAAAATGGCCTTTTGACGCAGCCAGTTGGCCAAAAGAATTATTTAGAAACAGCCCCTAGCGCAAAAACAGCCCTTCAGAAGGCAGGGGCTTGCCCATGATATCCGCAGCCCGGCCCACAAGGGATTGAATGGCCGCACGCCCCGCCGGGCCGAGATCAAGGCTGAAATCCGTCACAAAGGTCTTGATGTGGGCGCTGGTGACGCTTTCTTCCATCTCCTGCGCATGAGAGCGGATAAATTCGCGCGAATCACCGGGGTGCGCGTTGGCGTAAGCCAGACTGGCAGTGATGGTATTCTGCACGCGGCGGGCAAGGGGTATGGGCAGGTCGCGCCGCACGGCAATGGCGCCCAGCGGCAGCGGCAGAGAAAACTCCGCCTCCCACCACTGCCCCAGATCAAGCAGTTTTACAAGCCCCTGACGCGCATAGGTAAAGCGCCCCTCGTGGATTATCAGACCAAGATCAGCCTCGCCATTGCTCACGGCAGACATAACATCGCTGAACAGCATTTCCTTGCGCGGCCCCTGAAAACCGCCGTGCAGGGTCAGCAGAAGATTGGCAGTGGTCAGCAGGCCGGGAACCGCCACAGTGGCATTGCGCCAGTCTTCGGGCTTGAGGTTTTTGCGCGCCACCACAAGGGGGCCGCAACCCCAGCCAAGCGCCGCGCCCGAAGACAGCAGGGCATAATCCTGCATGATTTCAGTGGTTGCGCCAAGCGACATCTTGGTGACGTCCAGCGCCTTTTGCCGGGCAAGATTGTTCAGTTCTTCCACATCGGCCATATGCGGGGTGATAGGCGCGGGAACAGGCACCAGCCCGTGCAGCATGGCATGAAAAATATAGGTATCATTGGGGCAGGGCGAAAGACCGAATGACAGATTTGGCGGCGGCAAGGCAGACATTTTTTCCTCACGTTGACAGTGTGCGGCGGCGGGGCTTAATCTGCGAGCGGCATTTTGCCCCCAATCCATGCACAGGATTCAGATATGCTAGACGCAACATACTACGCCGCACTGGGCCTTTCGTCTATCCGCGAAAAGGTGCTCTCCGGGGAGCGGCTTTCGCCCGAAGACGGGCTGACACTGTTCAACTGCCCCGATATTACCGCCGTGGGCGCGCTTGCGCTGCACGTGCGCTGCCGCCTGCACGGCCACAAGGCCTTTTATGTGGTCAACCGGCAGATCAACTATACCAATGTGTGCGTCAACGGCTGCACCTTTTGCGCCTTCCGCCGCGACAGGGAGGACGAGCCGGGCGCGTTTGCCATGAGCCTCGACGACGTGCTGGCCCGCCTGCGCGCTGCAGACGCGACCCCCCTGCATCTGGACGAACTGCACATTGTGGGCGGCTGCCACCCCACGCGGCCCCTTGCCTGGTTTGAAGACATGATCCGCGCGGTGCGGGCCTTCAACCCCAACCTGCCGGTCAAGGCCTTTACCGCCGTAGAGATTGAACACTTTGCGCGCCTTGAAGGCATCAGCACCCTTGAGGTACTCAAGCGTTTGCAGAACGCGGGCCTTGTAATGATGCCCGGCGGCGGCGCGGAAATTTTTGATGAAGAACTGCGCCCGCAGATCTGCCCGCACAAGGCCGACGCCAAGGCATGGCTGCGCATTCAGGGCGAGGCTCACAGCCTCGGCATTGCCACCAACTGCACCATGCTGTTCGGGCATATAGAAACATACGAGCACCGCATCGACCACCTCTGCCGTCTGCGCGAGCAGCAGGACAAAAGCGGCGGCTTTACCTGTTTTATCCCCCTGCCCTTCCTTACGGATCACAGCCGCCTCAAGCTGCCGGAAGACAAGGTCGGCCCCCAGCGCGGGCTGGATCAGCTGCGCACGGTGGCTGTTTCGCGCCTCATGCTCGACAACATCCCCCACCTCAAGGCCTACTGGATCATGATGGCCCCCAAGCTGGCCCCGGTGGCCCTGTGGTACGGCGCGGACGATCTGGACGGCACCATCATTGAAGAGCGCATCGGCCACATGGCGGGCGCGCAGTCCGCCCAGGGCATGACCATTGAGGAACTTGAGCACCTTATCCGCGAATCGGGCTTTACCCCGGTGCGGCGCAACGCCACCTTCAATACCCTGAACGACGAATCCACGGAGGCGCGCCAGTGAGTACGTTTTTCCCCGCGCACAGCCCCTTTGACGAACAGGGCGCAGAATTTGAAGACGTGCGCCAGGCCTCAGCCCTTGCCGCCAGCGGCCAGCGCCTTGACCGCGCCGCCGCCGAAGCCCTGTACTACAAGGCCAGCCTGCACACGCTTGCCCAACTGGCCCATGCCATGCGCCTGCGTCTGCACCCTGACCCCATTGTCACCTACGTGGGCGACCGCAACATCAACTATTCCAACGTGTGCGTGTGCGCCTGCCGCTTCTGCGCCTTTTTCCGCGCGCCAGATCAGGACGGCGGCTACGTCATCAGCCGAGACGAAATGGCGCAGAAGATTGAGGAAACCCTTGCCCTCGGCGGTACCCAGGTGCTGCTCCAGGGCGGGCATCACCCCGACCTGCCGCTGGAATGGTACGAAGACCTGCTGCGCTGGATGCGGGCAACATGGCCGCAACTGCATATCCACGCCTTTTCGCCGCCGGAGATTTTCTTCTGGGCTGAAAAATTCGGCCTTTCCGTGCCAGAGGTGCTGCGCCGCCTGAAAGAAGCAGGCCTGCAATCCCTGCCCGGCGGCGGCGCGGAGATTCTGCACACAGGAGTGCGCGCCCAGGTTTCGCCCAACAAATGCACTGCCGAACAGTGGCTCGGCGTTATGGAAGAAGCCCACAAGCTGGGCCTGCGCACCACCGCCACCATGATGTTCGGGCATGAAGAAGAACCTGCCCACAGGCTGGATCACCTCTTTGCCGTGCGCGAGGTGCAGGACCGCACCCACGGCTTCACGGCCTTTATCCCCTGGACATTCCAGCCAGCGCACACGCGCATCGATGTTGACCCGCTGCCCGCCCCCGCCTACCTGCGCCTGCTGGCAGTCTCGCGTCTGGTGCTGGACAATATCGCCAACATCCAGGCCTCGTGGGTGACCATGGGCCCGCAGGTGGCCCAACTGGCCCTGTTCTACGGCGCCAACGACTTCGGCTCGCTGATGATTGAAGAAAACGTGGTGGCCGCAGCCGGGGTTTCCTTCCACATGGACCGCAGCGACATCCACAAGGTCATCCGCACTGCGGGCTTTACCCCCGTGCAGCGCACCATGGACTACACTCCCGTGGTTCCCCAGCCTGAAGTGTAAGGCTTCCGACGCACTGTTAATTCCACGTTTCCGGGGGTTCGCCCCCGGAAACGCGTTTTGGCCGCACATTCAAATTTCGCCCATCGGCTTTGCCCCTGGCAAAAGGTACTCCGCCCCATGACCGAGCAAAAAAAAACTCCCCCCGTACTGCGCATGGGCCGCATTGGCTATCTCAACGTACTGCCCATCTATCACCCGCTGGAAGCTGGCATTCTGCCCCACGATTACGAGCTTGTTTCCGGCCCGCCAGCCCTGCTCAACACCATGATGGCGCGCGGCGAACTGCACGTTTCGTCCTGCTCATGTTTTGAATACGCCAGCCGCCCGGAGCGCTACCAGCTTGTGGAAGACCTCTCCATAGGCTCCCACGGCCCGGTCATGAGCGTGCTGCTGCTCTCGCGCGTGCCCTTTGAACAGCTTGAAGGGCAGGAAATCCTCATCAGCGGCGAAACACACACCTCGGTGGCCCTGCTGCGCCTTATCATGCGCGACAGATTCAAGCTCAACGTCACATTCTCCACAGGGCAAGTTACCCCGGCCCTGCGCGGCGAAAACCCGCCCGTGGCCTTTCTGGCCATTGGCGATGAAGCCTTGCGCCTGCGCAACCATCCCGAGTATCCGCACCGTCTCGACCTGGCTGAGGCATGGCGCGACTGGACAGGCCTGCCCTTTATTTTCGGCCTGTGGGTGGTCAGCCGCGCCGCCGCAGAGGCAAAGCTCTTTACCAGCGACCCCGGCGCGCTGCTGCGGCAGGGCCGCGACTGGGGCCTTGAGCACATGAACGTCATCCTTGACCTCACGGCCCACGGTTGCCCCCTCTCACGCGAGGAGCTGGCCTTCTACTACAGCAAGGGCCTTGTTTACACCTTGGGCGAAGAAGAACAGCGCGGCTTGAGCCTTTTTTATCAAATGCTGGCAGATGCGGGCATGATCGCCAAGGCCCCGGCCCTGGAGTTTTTCACACTGTAATTTTTCGCTGCGGGCATTTTTCATCTGAAAAAAATTTTTGCAGCAGGGCAAAAAAAATTTGGCATGGAGCAGCTGGGGCACGAGGTTCGGGCTGCTCCTTTTTTTGCCATTTTTACATAGCAATTCAGTAAGTTGTCATAGCCGTCAGATGACTTTCCAGCCTTAAAAATTGCCGCAAAGCCTACAGCCAGGCCAAAAAATTTTCTCAGAATTATCATCCAGAACATGGAATGGAAGAACAAACTAACCTAGTGTCAGTGCCCACGCGCGTACTGACACTCTTTTATCGTGGGGTAGGTATATGACACAGGTTCCTTCCGCCGCAGGGCGGTCTTTTTTGGGCTATCTTTGTGAAAATATTCGTAATAGGGGCAAAAATCCCCTGCGCGCTTTCGCTGGTTTTGCCCTGGCATGGGTTGCTTTTTTCCTGTTGTGGAATGTGATCCCCCCATTTGACGGGCTGACGCACAACGGCATGGCCGTTCTGGGCATTGTGGTGTGGGCCAGCATCATGTGGGTCAGCGAGGCCATGCCCGCAGGCGTAACTGGTATTTCCATCCCCACCATGCTGCTGATCACCCAGGCTCTGCCCTGGAACAACGGCAAGCCGCCCATGGCGATCATCTTTGCCGGATTCACCGACCACGTTATCTGGCTGTGCCTGTTTGCCTTTATGGTGGCAGCGGTCATGCAGCTCATTGGCCTTGACCGCCGCATCGCTCTGGGCATTTTGGCCCGCTTCAAGGCTTCGTCCGTATGCCGGGTTATCTGGGGCATGTTCTTTGTGAATATTGTTCTGGGCTTTCTGGTGCCTGCGGCCAACGCCCGCGCCGCCACCCTGCTGCCCGTGGTGCAGGGCATCTGCAATCTGCTGGGTGATACGCCCGAAGAACGCGCCGCTAAAAAGGCTCTTGTCATCCAGTCTCTGGTTTACGGCTCCATGATCTGCGGCATGTTCATCATGACTGCCCACCTGCCCAACATGATTCTGGTGGGCATTTTTGAAAAGAACGGCTTTACCAACATCAACTTTCTCAACTGGATGCTCCTGCAGTTCCCGTATCTGGGCATGTTTGTGCTGACAAACTGGTGGACGCGCTACTACTTCAAGACCAACTGCGTTTCCATTGCGGGCGGCTCCGCCACCATCGAAAAAAGCTACAAAGAACTTGGCCCCATGAGCACCGCAGAAAAAACCCTGCTGGGCATTTTTTTGCTGGTCGGATTCATGTTTGTGACGGGCAAGGGCAGTTTTATTTATGAACTGCACCGACAGCCCCTGGGCGTTATCGGCCTGGTAGGCATGATGGTGCTGTTTGCCCCCGGCATGATGCCCTGCTCCTGGAAGGCCGTGCAGCAAAAGACCATCTGGGGCACATTCTTGCTGCTGGGCGGCGCCATGACCATGACCACCGCCATGACTCAGGCTGGCGTGGCGCAATGGCTTGCCGACCACATCCACAGTATGGTTGTAGGTATGAACTGGTGGCAGACCGTGCTGACCATGATGGTGGGCACGCACATTATCCGCCTTGGCATGCTCTCCAACGTGGCTGCCGTGGCCATGCTTGCCCCGGTGGTATTTGCCATGGCTCCCAAGCTTGGCCTGCACCCTGTGGCCTTTACCATGCTGGTGTGCGATACTGATACGTTCGCCTACCTGCTGCCCACCCAGATCACCGCCGCTGTCATCGCGCACAGCACAGAAACCTTCTCCACCGCCGACTACGCCAAAGTGGGTTCCGTGGCCGTGCTTATCGCCATTGTCTATGGTGTCTGCGTCATGGCCCCCTGGTACGCGCTGCTCGGCATGCCCGTGTGGGATCCCGCCGCCGCCTGGCCTTTTTAATCGCCCCAACCCTTTGCCCGAGAGGACATTATGGCACGCATAAAAACAACGCATGCGGTCGATTTTCGGCCAACCAGCCTGAACGACATTGAAACCGTCGAGGTAACCGCCGATCTGCTGATCATCGGCGGCGGCAATGCCGGCTGCTTTGTGGCAACGGAAACTGCTCGTCTCAACCCCGCAGCCAAGATCGTTATTGTGGAAAAGGCCGACATCATGCGCTCCGGCGCGTGTTCTGCCGGTATGGACGCCATCAACACCTATATCCCGCCCAACAAGACGCCCGAAGATCTCGTGCGCTGGAGCCGCTCACAGGTTGGCGGCGGCCCCCTGCGCGAAGATCTGGCCCTTTCCAACGCTCAGGAACTCAACGAATGCGTTGATGACCTGGAGCGCTGGGGCCTGCCCATTCTCAGGGATGAGCAGGGCAACATCCGCTACCGTGGCAAGTGGGATATTTCCATCCACGGAGAGCAACTCAAGCCCATCATGGCAGAAAAAGCCCTTGAAACCGGCGCTGATGTCTACAACCGCGTGGCGGCAACGGCCCTGCTGGTGCATAATGGCCGCTGCACAGGAGCCACGGGCTTTGGCGTACGCGACGGCAAGTTCTACGTGTTCCGCGCACGGGCCACAGTGGTGAGCACCGGCGGCGCGGGCACACTTTACAAGTCCTACACCGCCGACTCCACCGACAGCGGCTCGCAAATCTGGATGTGCCCCTACTGCGTTGGTTCCGGCTACGCCATGGGCCTGCGTCAGGGTGCGGAGCTCAGCAGCCTTGAACAGCGATGGGTTGCCACGCGTACCAAAGATTTTTGCGGCCCCGTGGATACCATCTCCGTGGGGTACGGCGCGCCCATCATCAACTCCCTGGGCGAGCGCGTCATGAGCCGCTACGAAAGCGTTGGCGGCGATGCGGCCCCGCGCTACATCCGCGCCAACGCACCCATGGAAGAATGGCTGGCTGGTCGCGGCCCCTGCTTCTGCGACACCACCAGCATGACCCCGGAAAAAACCAAGGCCATGATGGAAGACTACCTCAACGAGCGTCCTTCTTTCGTGCTCTTTCTTGCCAGCCGTGGGCAGGATCCGTCCAAGGAACCCATCGAAATCTTCGGTTCCGATCCCTATATCATGGGCGGGCACACCGGCGGCGGCTACTGGGTGGACATGGAACGCATGACAACCCTGCCCGGCCTGTTTGCAGCGGGCGAAACCGCTGGCGGCAACCCCAACAAGTTTGTGGGCGGCTGCTGCGCCGAGGGCAAGCTGGCCGCGCGCGGCGCTCTTGCCTACATGGCCGTAGCCGATACGCCGGTACTTGATGCCGCTCAGATCGCGCAGGAAAAGGAACGCGTGTACGCTCCCCTGCTCACGCGCGAAGAGGAAGGCGTGAGCCCGCTGGAAATGAAGGAACGCCTGCAAAGGCTCATGGATGAATACGCTGGCGGTTCCAGCCAGTTTTATCGCGTCAACGAGCAGCAGCTTGATTACGCCCTGCGGCACATCAAGATTCTGCAAAGCCAGTTCAAGCATCTGCGCGCCAAGGATCTGCACGATCTCATGCAGGCCAACGAAACCATGGACCGCGTGGACGTGGCCGAAGCCGTGGTGCACCACCTCAAGGCCCGCAAGGAAACCCGCTGGGCTGGCTGGCAGACCCGCTCGGACTACCCCCAGCGCGACGATGAAAACTTTGACTGCTTTGTGGAGTCGCGCCGCGATCCCGCCACAGGAGAAATGACAACCTTTACCCGTCCTTACGAGCAGTTGCTGCCCGGCGACAGGTACAAGCCCTAAGTCAGGAGAAAGACAATGCCGCCAAAAATTGACACGCACAAATGCAACGGCTGTAACGGGCGCGAAGAAACCCATTGCGAAGAAATCTGCCCCGGCGATCTCATGGCTCTGAACCCCGCCACGGGCAAGGCCTACTTGCGGGCCGCCCGCGACTGCTGGGACTGCATGTCCTGCATCAAGGCCTGCCCTGCGGGCGCGCTTGAGATCAAGATGCCCTACCAGCTGGGCTACTTCAAGGCCACGCTGCGTCCCATCATGGGCTCCAACTTCATTATCTGGAAATGCCGCGACATCAACGGGCAGGAACAGACCTACCGTTATGTGAACAGGCTGGACAAGGCCTGATAGCGCGGAGTATTATTGAAAATAGTCGCCAGCGTCCCGCCGTTCCTGCACGGCGGGACGCTGGCGCATCACACAGGGAAGGGCATCCATGGACACATTCTGGCATCTGGAAAAAGAAGACTTTTTCAAGGGCATTGACGAGGCCAAGAGCGCCTTTTTAAAAAATGCCCAGCGCCTTGAACTGTCCAAAAATGAAATGGTCTTTCTTGAGGGTGACGCAGGAGACTCCTGCTTTTATATAGAATCCGGCCTGATACGCATCTTTTGCTTGGACCGCGCAGGCAAGGAAATGACCTTTTCGCTGCGCATGAAGGGCGAAATATTCGGTATTTCAGAAGTGCTGAACAATTCTCCGCGCAAGGCCAGCGCGCAGACGGCCAGCGCATCCGTGCTGTACGCCATCAACCGGCAGGATTTTGAAAGCATGCTTCAGGAGCATTATCCGCTGGCGCGTAGCGTCATTACCCTGCTTGGGCGCAGACTGCGCCAGATGGGCGATCTGGTGCGCCGCCAGAACAGCGACGTTGCCAATCGGCTGGCAAGCCTGCTTATTTCTCTGGCCTACGAAACCCTGCGCACCACCGAAGGCTGGAACAAGCCCTGCGAAATCCCGCTGAGCATTCCTCAGGAGCAGCTGGCCTCCATGGTCGGCTCCACCCAGCCCACGGTCAGCGCCACCTTGCAGCAGTTTCGCAATGCAGGGCTTATTGTGGGCTCGGGCAGACGCATCGTGCTGCTTAATCCCATTGAAATGATCTACCGCCTCGACCACAACCTTCTGTAGCCGCGCCCCGTGCTCCTCGCCACCATGTGCTCCGGCCACCGGGCGCACTAGCCGGACATTTTGCCCAGGTATCCGGCCCGGACAAATAATTTTCCACTGCCCCAATAATCTTGCAGCTTATAGTCTGCCCTGCCGGTAAATGGTACTGCCAGAACAAGGGCTGCACCCAGTGTTCGCTATGCGGCTGCTGCGGCCCCCTTCATTCCACTCCATTCCGATTCCTGCCCCTGCAACGGATTTTGCCGTCCGTGAAAGGTAAAAACAAAGCCCGCTCTTTCGAGCGGGCTTTGCGGCATTATACGTGCAGTTTCAGAAGGCCAAGGGCAGCCTGAATGTTTTGCGTCAAGCGGGCTATTCCATTGCCTTGAGAATGCTGCTGGCAGAAACGGACGACAGCACGTTGCCGTCAACAATCACTGCAGGCAGGGTCTTGATGCCAAAATACTGGGCGATCTGCTGGGCCTGATAGAGGTTCACATTGCCCGCATTGTAGCAGTATTTGCCCACGGCCAGTTCTTCGGCGGGGTTCACCGGGGGCCGCAGCTTGCTCATATAGCTGTAGTGGATGGGGAAGTCAGAGGATTCCGCCGTGGCGTCGTATTCGTTGTTAAAGACCACAACGTGTCCTTTTTTCTTCTGGGCAGCCTTGATCTCGTTCCAGCGCGAGAGCGCGTAGGTCATGTAGGCCATGCCCTGGCCGGGGCGGGAGTAAGAAACCCAGATGCCCATGCCCATGAGGTCGGTGCCGTAATATTCCTTGCTGTTGGCAAAAACCGCCACCTTACACTGCTGGGGCGAAACCGAGCGGCTGGCCTCAGCCACGGCATGCCAGACCTTTTCGCTCTGCGGCGAGGCAAAATCGAGCAGTACCAATACTTCGTGAGGAGCCTTGGGCTCGCCGAAAAATACGGGGTATATCTCGTTTTTCCACTGGGGCCGATAGGCAGCTTCGCCCTCAATGGAGCTAACACGCCCGCCCATTTTTTGCAGCATGGCCTGGCTCTCTGCATCGCTCGTGCGCAGGTTGGGCAAGGAAGTACGCAGGTAGGGGTTAAAAGCGTTGGCCTTGGCGTTCTGCACCCCAGCCGCAAGGTTTACTTTTTCTTTAGGGCCGGAATCGCCCGTGCCCATAGCGCCGCATCCCCCCAACAACAGACCTGAAACCAGTATAGCCGCCAAAAATCCGCGCATACGTCACCTCTTCTCCCAGCCAGCGGCAAGGGATTGCACGGCATCCTCAAGATGCCGCAGCCATATTTCAGCCACATCGGCGTATTCCGCCGTCCCCATGAGCACGGGCAGGCATTGGTGGCCCTGGGCCTCAATGCGACTGCGCCAACTGTGCCCGTTCTCGCCCGCCATGTCCTCCAGAGCATGGCGGCCCACAACCGATAAAAGCGGCATAAGCCATACCCGGCGTGAAGCGAGATTGGGCAAAATACTTTCAAGCGTCACAGCGCCGTTCATGGCCCCCACATGCACGCGGCTGTCAAGCTCCTGCACAGCGCGGGCCAGATCCACATAGCGGGCAACCGCCTCGTGTTCCGCGCCGTGCCCCATAAAGACAACGTCTTCATCTGCGCCGCGCTCTGCGGGCAGATGCCGCACCAGCGCCCGCGCCGTCGCGCGCACATCACCCGCCGTGGCGAGCAGGGGCGCGCCAATCCGGCAAAGCAGGTGCTCGTGCTCGGCGGCTTCTTCAACTGCGGCGCGCACATCACCATGCTCCTGACCGGGTATGGTCTGCAAGGGCTGCACCGCCACGGCCTCGAACCGCTCAAGCCCAAGACGGCACACTGCTTTAAAAACAGAATCACTCTTCTGGCGGGCCTGCGCCATGCGTTCGCGCAAGAGCAGCGAAGTATAGGCCCAGCGTACCGGAATACCGGGATAACGCTGGCGCACAAGGGCGTCAAACCCCTTGAGGGCGTTCTGCCCCTGCGAGCTGCTTGCGCCAAAGGCGACCAGAAGAATAGCGTGTCTCATGGGGCTTTTTTGTACGTCACTTGCGCCCTTGAAGCAAGGAGGCCATCTGCGGCGGGCAATGCCCAAGCGGCTTCGTATGAAATTGATGTTGACCTGCCTGTATTGTATTGACCCCGGCATCAATGCGAGGATAATGTGCCGGAGAATGGCCTGGATACCGCCAGCACAGCGCTGGCGGGCAAACATTGGGGGTCGCATGGCAAAAGCTCTGGTACTTGGGGGGGCAACTGGCCTTCTGGGCCAGGCCCTGACGCGAGTGCTCAAAGCCCGCGAGTGGGAAGTTGCAACACTTGGCCGCCAAAACGGCAATCTGCTGGACATGGCGTTTCTGCAAACTGCCATTGCAGAGGCGCAGGCGGATGTGGTGTTCAACACTGTGGCCTGGACGGCTGTTGACGATGCCGAAGACCATAAGGAAGAAGCCTGCCAGCTCAACCGCGCCTTGCCCGCCTCCATTGCGCGCTGCCTCAAGGCGCAGGGGGCCGGATTTCTCGTGCAGTTCAGCACGGACTTCATTTTTTCCGGTGCGGGCGACACCGCCTGGAAAGAAACAGATACGCCCCAACCGGCATCTGTATACGCCAGCACCAAGCTTGAAGGCGAAAAGGCCGTTCTGGAAACACTGCCGGACCGCTCGTGCGTCATACGTACCGCATGGCTTTTTGGCCCAGGCCGCAAAAATTTTGTGGATACTATCCTTGCCGCCTGCCAGCGCCGCGATTCCATCAACGTGGTGCATGACCAGACAGGTTCTCCCACCTACACGCTTGATCTGGCGCACTGGAGCATCGCCTTGGCCGAAAAGAGGGCCACAGGCATCTGGCATGCGGTAAACGGCGGGCAGGCAAGCTGGTGTGATCTGGCTTGCGAAGCTGTTTCTCTGGCCGGGGCCCCGTGCCGGGTTGTGCCCATTGATTCGGCGGAATGGCCTCAAAAAGCGCGCCGTCCCGTGTTTTCCGTGCTGGACAACAGCAAGCTGGCCGCCTTTCTTGGCAAGTCTCCTCGCCCGTGGCCCCAGGCCCTGCGAGACTATGTTTTTAGCGACTACCTGCCCGCGCACACCAGCAAAGGCGGGACGCAGTGACAATACCAGGCCCTTGCCCTGCGCGGCTTTTAGCCAGCCTGCCCGCATGGCGGGCGCTTTGCATGGTCACGGCGGCCCTCACGCTGTTCACGCTGACCGCGCTCTGGAATGCCGATGACGCTCAGGCCAGGCCGCGCAGTTTGCAGGAGCTTGCCGCCGTCAACGGCAAGCTGATTGAAACAGGCGTCAAATACGGCTCCATCCCTTCCTTGTACCGCCCGCGCTACGACCGCATTCAGGATGCAAACCTGAGCCTCAGCGATGACGAGGTGGTGTTTATCGCCATGTTGCAAGGGGGGGCGCGCGTTTACCCGCAACGCATCATGGTATGGCATCAGGTTGTCAACGAAATCGTGGACGACAAGGCCTACGCCATCACCTACTGTCCCACCACCGGCACCTTCATGGCCTATGATTCTTCCATGGGGGGCCTGAACCTTATTTTTGACACGGAAGGCCGCCTCTACGACGGCAACAGCGTTCTGATTGACCGCAATTCCGGCAGTCTCTGGCTACAGGAAACAGGCATGGCCTTTGACGGCCCCCTGCTGGGCCGAGGGCTCCCCATGGTGCCTGTATACTGGACAACCTGGGGCGCGGCAAAGCGCACCTTTCCGCATGCCTTGGTACTTGCCAAGCCTAACGGCAACAAGCCCTACGGGCGCGATCCCTACGGCAACTACCTGCGCAAGGGAACCTACTACGATAACGACAGGCTCATTTATCCAGTGGAGCGCACGGACAAACGTTTTGCCCGCAAAACGCCCATGCTGTGCATCGAATATGAGGGATACCTGTTGGCTATCGACATAGGCTATGTGCGCAAAAAGGGGGCCGTGAATTTTTTTGTGGGGCCCAATGCCCTTCTGGCAGTCTATGACCGGGGCCTTGAGGTTGTGCGTCTTTTTAACCGCCAGATATGGGCCGAGCCATTCCTGTTCATATCCCAGAACGGCAAGCTCATGGATCTGACCACGCGCAGCCAGTGGGATCCTGCCACGGGCGTGGCGCTTGACGGCAACATGAAGGGCGCGTCCATGCCGCAGTTTTACGGCGCGTATTCCATGTGGTTTGCATGGTACAGCATGAATCCGGAAACACTGGTCATTCCCGGCCCCGGCGAGGTGCCTGAAAAGCTGCTCTCGCCTGCCCCGCCGGGGGAATAACCCAACAGCCCACGTGCCCCGGTCAAGCCGTTTGCATTGCGTAAAACCAGAGCGTATTTGATTACCCATGAACTGCACTGTCACAGCATCCGCCGACATATCCTTGCATCTGGCGTGGTTTACTGCATATGCCGCCGCCAAAACAGCCCTGGAACAAGGCGATGCCTCGCCCATGGATCTCAAACTCCGGCACTCCCTTGAAGTGCTGGAAAATGCCCGGCACACCGTTGAAGGCGAGGGCTTTGACCCGCAGACCGCGCGGGCCTGCCTGCTGGCAGCCCTGTATCATGATGTGGGCCGGTTTGAGCAGTATCTGCGCTACCACACATTCAGAGACAGGGAATCGTGCAATCACGGACAGATGGGCGTACGTGTTCTCAAGGCCGAACGCCGCCTCGTCAGCGAGACGCCGCAAATGCGCAAGCTGGTCATGGCGGCGGTGGGCATGCACAACCGTTTTGCCCTGCCCAAGGGGACGCCGGAGAACATCGCTCTGGTCACCAATGTGGTGCGCGATGCGGACAAACTGGATATTCTGCGGGTCATGGACGAGCACTTGAGCGGCCCAGCCCCATATAATCCCACGGTAGTGCTGCAACAGCCGGACGACCCCACCATCGCCAGCGAGGCGGTTCTCACGGCTGTGCGCGAAAAACGCGTAGCGGCCTATGTGGACCTGCGCTGCGTCAACGATTTTCGCCTGCTGCTGGGGACATGGTTTTTTGATCTGCACTTTGCTTCAAGCCGCCGCAAATTCCTTAAGGACGGGCATGCGCAAAATCTGCTGCGCCGCATGCCGGACGACGTTCCGCAGGCCGAAGCCCGCGACTGTCTGCTGCATATTCTGGAGAATGCGCAGTGACGTCAGCGCACATGGCAGCCAGCCTTGACGCTTTGCCTGTCTGCCCTGCATTTTTTCCGCAGGAGGCGCTGGCGCGGCGTGTGCCGTGGCCGGATGCGCACGCGCATGCCCCGCTCAATCCTGATGCGCAGACATTGCGAAGCGCCATCCATGCGCCCCTGGCCTGTGTGCGCATGGCTTTTGCGCTGTTTTATCTGCCAGAGGCGCAGGCAGAGGCCCTGCTGCGGCTCGCGCTTGAAAGCGCTGAAATAGTCCTGGTAGCTGATTTCAAGCTGGCGGAACGCAACCTCGAGCTGCCCGCAACGCTGGCGGCGCGCGCCCTCATGACGCTAACGAAAACGCGCAGAACAGCAGTGGCAGACGGGGCACCTCAAGCAAGTTTTATTCAAAGGGGCGGCATTGAGGGGCTTGTGCACCAATGCAATGCGCTGGTGCACAAGCGCCGCCCCATTTTTGCCGGAGCTGCGGCCCTGCTGCATTTGCAGCGCGCCTGAGGCGTTGAACCTCCCCACGCCGTCAAGCCCACATTTCTGACCTCACGGCCCCGCCTTGAAGGCCCCCCCTGCCTGTGCTATAAGCTGCTCTGGCGCTGCCGCACCCTGTTCAGGCGCACGCCTGTCAGGCCTTTGCGCCGGTAACGCCCGCCTTTTCCGCTTCTGGAGTTTTCATGTCAGATTTTGTCCATCTTCATTGCCACACCGAATACAGCCTGCTTGACGGCGCCATCCGCATCAAGGATCTGTGCGCCCGCGCCAAGGATTTCGGCATGCCCGCCTGCGCCATCACCGACCACGGCAACCTCTTTGGCGCGGCCTATTTTTATCAGGGTTGCAAGGATTACGGCGTCAAACCCATCTTTGGGTGCGAGGTTTACGTCTGCCACGACCACAAGGATAAAAGCACGGATTCGCCTCTGGCGCGCCGCCGCAACCACCTGATTCTGCTGGCCCAGAACACCACGGGCTACCACAATCTGGTCAAGCTGGTCACACAGGGCTACCTCGAGGGTTTTTATTACAAACCCCGCGTGGATAAACCCCTGCTGCGCAAGTATTCCGAAGGCCTTGTCTGCCTTTCGGCCTGCATCGCGGGCGAAATCCCCCGCGCCATTCTTGCGGACGACATGGACAAGGCCCTGAACCTCACCCGGGAATACGCGGATATCTATCCCGACCGTTTTTATCTTGAGTTGCAGTCCAACGGCCTGCCCGAGCAGACCAAGGCCAACAACGCCCTTCTGGAACTGGCGGAAACCACGGGCGTGCCGCTGGTTGCCACCAACGACTGCCACTATCTCACCGCTGACGATGCCGAAGCCCACGAAGTGTTGCTCTGCATTCAGACGCAAACTACCATGGACGACCCAAAGCGCATGCGCTTTGGCACCCATGAGCTGTACTACAAATCCATCGAAGAGATGGAAAAGCCCTTTGCCCACGTGCCCGAAGCCCTGGCCAACACCATGCGCATTGCCGAGCAGTGCAATGTGGAGCTGGACTTCGGCCATCACTACTTCCCTGTGTACAAGCTGCCGGAAGGGGCCAGCCTTGATTCCGAATTTCGGCGGCTGGCAGAAGAAGGGCTGGAAAAACGGCTGGAGAAACATCCCGACAGAGACACGATTGATGTTCAGCTCTACCGGGACCGCTTGCAGTACGAACTGCGCGTTATCCTTGAAATGGGTTTTCCCGGTTACTTCCTCATCGTGCAGGAATTCATCAACTGGGCAAAAAACCACAATGTTCCCGTGGGGCCGGGGCGTGGTTCCGCCGCCGGTTCGCTGGTGGCGTGGGCTTTGCGCATCACCAACCTTGATCCCATCCCCTACAATCTGCTGTTTGAACGCTTTCTGAACAACGAACGCGTCTCCCTGCCCGATATCGACGTGGACTTTTGCGAACGCCGCCGCGTCGAGGTCATCAAGCACATGGTGGAAACCTACGGCGAAGGCTCGGTGGCGCAGATCACCACCTTCGGCACCATGAAGGCCAAGGGCGTTGTGCGCGACGTGGGCCGCGCCCTGGGCATGAGCTTTGCGGAGACTGACCGCATCGCCAAACTGGTGCCCGCCGACCTCAAGATGACCATCAAGAAGGCGCTGGAGGCAGAGCCGGAGCTGGAAAACATTTACCACTCCGACCCCAAGGTCAAACACCTGCTGGACACGGCCCGCCGCCTTGAAGGCCTGGCCCGCCACGCCTCCACCCACGCCGCCGGGCTTGTGGTTTCAGACAAGCCCATGGAGGAATACCTCCCCCTCTATCAGGGCAAACGCGGCGAACTTGTGACCCAGTTTGACGGCCCCATGACGGAAAAAGCCGGGCTTGTGAAGTTCGACTTTCTTGGCCTGAAAACCATGACCCTGATTCAGGACACCCTGGACAACATCAGCCTTCAGGGCCATGAACCGCCGGATCTTGACAACCTGCCGCTTACGGATACGGAAACCTACGAGCTTTACGCCCGTGGCGACACGGACGGCGTGTTTCAGGTGGAAAGTTCGGGCATGCGGCAGTATCTGCGCATGCTCAAGCCCTCGTGCTTTGAAGACGTCATCGCCATGCTGGCCCTGTACCGCCCCGGCCCGCTCGGTTCGGGCATGGTGGACGAATTCATCAAGCGCAAGCACGGGCAGGTGCCCGTGGTGTATCCGCACCAGTCGCTTACAGAATGCCTGCGCGATACCTACGGCGTTATCGTCTATCAGGAACAGGTCATGCAGATCGCCCAGATCATCGCCAGCTATACGCTTGGCGGGGCCGACCTGCTACGCCGCGCCATGGGCAAAAAGAAAGCCGAAGCCATGGCCAAGGAACGCGTCAATTTTGTTACCGGCGCGGAAAAGAACAACATCGACAAGGACAAGGCCAACGAAATTTTCGACTTGATGGAAAAGTTCGCCGAATACGGCTTCAACAAGTCGCACTCCGCCGCCTACGCCCTCATTTCGTACTACACGGCCTTTCTCAAGGTTCATTACAAGGTCGAGTTCATGGCCGCCCTGCTCACCTCTGAAATGGGCAATCAGGACAAGCTGCTCAAGTATGTCTCGTGCTGCAAGGACATGGACATCAATGTGGTGCAGGCCTCGGTAAACCAGAGCCAGCGCGAATTTACGGCCCACGGCGGAAAGGTGGTCTTTGGCCTTGGCGGCATCAAGAACGTGGGCGATGAAGCCATACGCGAAATTGTGGAAGCCAGGGCCGAAGGCGGCGAATTTGCCTCGCTGTTCGACATGTGCTGCCGGGTAAACCTGCGCAAGGTCACCAAGCGCGTGCTTGAATCGCTCGTCAAAGGCGGCGCCTGCGACTGCTTTGGCGTACCCCGCGCCGCCCTGCTGGCGGCCATTGAAATTGTGGTTGCCCGCGCGCAAAAAAAGGCCAAGGACAAAACATCCAACCAGGTATCGCTGCTCTCCATGGCCCCGGTGGTGGAAAGCGCGCCCCAACCCGGTATCGGCCTTGACTGCCCCGAAGCCTCGTTGCCCGAAATGGCTGACGACGACAAACTGCGGGCAGAAAAGGAAGCCCTGGGCTTCTTTTTGACCAGCCATCCGCTGCAACCCTTCTCTCGCGAGATCCGCCGCCTGGGCCTCACCACGCTGGAAGACGCACGCGAACTGTTCCCCGGTGCGGAAATCCGCTGCGCGGCGCTGGTGGTCAGCGTGAAGGAAGTACTGACAAAATCCAAGGGCGAGCGCATGGCCTTTGTGGGGATTGAAGACCTCACCGGCCACGCCGAAGTGACTTTTTTTCCCCGCCCTTACGCCGAATGCCGCGATCTTTTACGTTCAGAACAGCCCATCTGCCTTGTGGCGCGGCTCGACAGCCAGGCAGACAACGGGGATAACGGCGATATGGATGAAGAAGCAGACGAAGGTCCGCGCGAAATCAAGCTGATGGGCCAGACCGCCCGCTCGCTGGCCGAAGCCTGCGGGCAAAGCGACACCCCTATATGCGTACAGATACCGCAGCACCGCCTTGGGCGAGAAGACATGCTGGCTCTGCGCAACCTTCTGGAAAAATTCCCCGGCCCGGTGGAAGCGCATGCCCAGGTTTTTCTTGATGGGCACGTGTGCATCCTGCACCTCGACAACACTCTGAAAGTACGCCCCGGGCCGGATCTGGATAAAGCTCTTGCCGCCTGGGCTTCATAAAACCATATGTTCCGATTTTTTCTGGTAACAGGCATCGGCCTGGCCATTATCAACGGCTGGATATCCTGGTGGCTGTGGCGCGCGCTTTCCGGCACTGGCTGGCTGCGCATCGCGCTCTGCATCCTGGTGCTCGCTCTGGGCGCGGCCTTTCCCCTGCTCTACAAGGGGCATGGCGATACCCTTGCCCATGTGTGGCTGATTCGGGCCGGGGCATTCTGGATGGGCGTGGCTTTCTACGCCTTTGCGCTTGTGCTGCTTGCCGACATCTGGGGCCTTGGGGCACGTTTGTTTGGCGCAATGCCGCCCGCCACCCCACGCTGGGGCGCTGTGTTGCTGGTCATGGGCCTGCCCTTGCTGCTGGGTGTGGGCAGCTGGTTCAACGCGGCCTTCCCCGTACTGCGGCACTACGACATCACTGTCCGCACACAAGGCCCAGTACCCAGCGCCTACGTGGACAAACCCCTGAAACTGGGCGTTATTACCGACATGCATCTGGGGCGCCTTCTCACCGCTGGTCGGCTAGGCAGAGCCATCGAGCTGCTGGCCCCGGAGCAGCCGGACGCAATCCTCTATGTTGGCGACATCATTGACGACCATATAAAGTTGGATGTGGAAGCCACCGCCGCAGCGCTTGCTGTGGCCCAGCCGCGCCTTGGGCATTGGGCTGTGCCGGGCAACCACGAATATATCTCTGGTTCCATCGATAAAAGTCTGGATTTTCTGCGCGCTGTGGGCATGCAGGTGTTGCGCGACCAGTGGGCCGTGGTGGACAACAGCTTTGTGCTTGCTGGCAGGGATGATTTGAGCAAGCCCGGTTTTACGGGCATCCAGCGGGGCAGCATGGAAGAAATTTTGGCCGACCTGCCAGAAAAATATCGCAGCCTCCCCCTTGTGGTCATGGATCACCAGCCCGCCGCCCTTGACGAAGCCCGTCAGGCGGGCGCTGCGCTCGTGCTGTCAGGTCACACGCACAACGGGCAGCTTTGGCCCTTTAACTTTGTGACGGAACTGAGATACGAAAACCCGCTGGGCCTGCTGACAAAAGGCAACTTCCACTCTATCGTCAGCGCAGGCACTGGCACATGGGGGCCGCCCCTGCGTACCACGGGCCGCGCTGAGGTCTTGCTGGTTACGGTGCATTTTGCTTCTGCGGACAATGCCGCTCCATAGCTATCGCCACGGGATGATCGACGCCCCGGACATCTTGTTCCGGAAGGAGGCCGCGTGTTATTCTGCTCCAGGTTTGTTCGGGAACTTGTGTTTGAAGAAAGGGCCTTGCAACCCTGCTGCAATACGCACAATATCGTGGTGCCGAGTTTTTCTTTTGCAGGCGGCGCGGTGGATATGGAGGCATATACCCGCCATATCGCCAGCGTTGCGCAGGAAGTACAGAAGCAGAATCCCCAGGTATGCGCGGGCTGCCCCGATCTTGTTCCCCTTTCGCATTCCGTTTGTGTGCCCAAGCTGCGATTTGCCGTTCTTTCCCTGAATCACCACAGGCACATCTGCAACTGCCGCTGCGTCTACTGCGACCTGTGGAAGCCAGGACAACACCCGCGCCCCATCGCCATTCTTCCCGCCATCCAGAGTCTGTACGAGCAGGACGCACTGGAAAAGAACTGCGCCATAAGCTGGGGCGGGGGAGAATCCACCCTGTTGCCCGATTTTGAAGCGACAGGCCGCTGGCTGCGCGAGCATGACTACTTTCAGTACGTGCACACCAATGCACTGCGACATTCTGCCTGGATTGACGAATTGCTTTCCAGCGGCGGCGGCAAAATCAACATCAGTCTTGATTCCGGCAATGCCGCAGCCTATGCCCGCGTTAAGGGCGGCGACTGGTGGAATGACGTGATGGCTTCGATGGAAAAGTATTTTGTTGCAGCAATCACGCCAGAACAAATTGATATCAAATACATAATTTTTGAAGAAAACAACAAGATCGCCGACGTTGAGCAGTTTTTCCAGATCTGCCGCCGATTCGGTGCAGTGAAGGTACAGTTGTCCTTCAATTTTTTAGAAGTAAATGCTGGCGCTGTCAGTGAGCATTCCATTACTGCAGCCGCGTATTTTATGCACCGGGCGCAGGAACTGGCTCTTGCTTGCGAGCTGTTTTTTGTGGATGCACCGCTGCGTGAACGCATTGACAGCGCACGCAGCAAATTTTTTCAGTAGCCCGCTCTGGCTCTGCGCCCAGCGCAAAATCAGGCAGATGAATCAGGCCCGATGTCAGGCGGGCCGTTCCGGTTCTGCAAAAATGCTCTCCCCCTCCGGGTCATGCCGCCGGAAATTCCGGGCCGCAACGGCGGGCGAGGTATTGGCGTAGCAGTACACGCAGCCGTGGGGGCAGGTGTCGTACTGGCCCACATCCTTGCAGGGTACGCACAGACACACGGCACGCTGGCCGGGGTCGCGCGGATACTCATGCGGTGTGCTGGCAATGTTTGCGCCTGAGGGCATTTCCAGGGGCAGGCCCAGTTGCCGCTGCGGCGCAATGCCAAAAAGGCGCAGCATGTCCGGGTGCCTGTTGGTGAGCTTGAGGATGAGTTCCGGGTCTGTGCAGCGGTTATGGCTGATGCCCCATGCCGAGAGGTCCCCCTTTTCGCCACAGGTGCAGGGTTCCGCGCCCATTTCCGCAGCAAGAGCGGCTACCCCCGCTGCCACGGCCTGCATTTCCGCCTGCGTAAAATCACGCCAGGCAAGGCCCGCCCGGCGCAGATTTTCCCGCACCTTGCGGTAGTCGGCGATGTCGGCAAAGCTGAACACCAGCTTGCGGGTACAGCCTTTCAGGGCTCTGCCGATGCGGGCCATTTTGTCCAGCAACACATGGCAACCGTCAGGATTTTGCGCCAGTTGCCCGGCCAGCATCAGGGGGTCAAAGCGCCACACAACCCTTTCCGGCCCTGCCGCGTCCGCAAAACGGCGAAAGGTGTCGATACGTTGGGCAAGCGGCGGCAGATTGGATTCCCAGCCTTCAGCCTCATAATCATTGAGTGTAAATTCCAGATACCAGGCGAGTCCCCGCGCCTCCACCTCCGGCAGCAAGGGCAGCAAGGGTCGCGGATTTTTGCTCCAGAACACGACAACCCGCGTGTTTGCAAAGGACACAAACTGGGGCCGATTGTTGAAGGGATTGATCCAGCGGGCGTATCCGGCGCGCAACCTGTTGATAAACCAGGGTGCGTAAAAAGCCGGAATATCCGTTGCCCGGCTGGCCGCAATGATCTCCGGAGCAACAGCGTTGCTTGTCTGCCCCGATGCGGTGGTTATCTGTGCAGTACGCCATTTCATGCCCAAAGTGTTTCAGGGCTGCGCGGCTTCGTCAACTGCACGGGGCATGCGGCCTGCCTGAAACCATCGCTCTGACGTGCATTTTGACTTATCCGGCGCAATTGTTATGCTTACAGGCGAGCACAATCAACAACCTGTAACAAACTGGAAATTCATGTCTTTCTTTTCCTGGATGCAAAGCCTCTTCACGCCGCCCTCCACTGGCGACCCTGATCTGGATGATCCACATCCAGGCTTTGAATGGAACCAGAACGCCCGCATCATGCTGGCGATCATTGTTGTCATTATTTCGGCCTTCGTGGTCTACTGGATACTGTCATGACAAAGGGCGCTTTCTGGCGGCTGACCGTGCGGGACGATTTTTCTGCTGGTCATGCATTGCGGCATTACGAGGGCAAGTGCGAGCGCATGCACGGCCACAATTTTGCGGTGGAACTGACCGTGCAGGGGCAGCGCCTGACCCCGGACACTGAAATGCTGCTTGATTTTAAAACGCTCAAGAGCGGCCTTAAAACCGTGCTTGACGCACTCGACCACCGCCTGCTCAACGAAACGCCGCCCTTTGACGTCATGAATCCTTCTTCAGAAAATCTTGCCCGGCATATCTGGCGGGGCATGGCGGAACTGCTGGCAACACATGAAGATCCTCAGGCCCGGCAAGTGCGGCTTTACAGCGTCACAGTGTCTGAAAAAGCCGCGCAAAGCGCCACCTACATGGAAGTAGACGACTGATTCAGGTCGCGCATGGGGTCGGACGTTGGCGCACCCCAAGAATACGCCCCCCTCTCACCCAAGACAGACGGAACCAACATGACCAAGGCTCTGTGTCTTCTGCACGCCAACTGCCAGGGCGATGCCCTGCGCCCCCTGCTGGAAAACACCCCGGCCTTTGCCAGTCATTTTTACATCCGCCAGTATGTGAATTACACCCGGCAGAGTATTGCAGACAGCGATATTGAACGCTGCGAGCTTTTTCTCTACCAGCGCCTTGCGCCCAAGTGGGGCGACCTTTCCACAGAACAGATGCTGCCGCGCCTGCCGCAACACTGCCAGACCATTGAGATTCCCAATCTGTTTTTCAAGGGTTACTGGCCCTTCTGGTCCCGCGATGAGCGCATCAACTTTGCCGACAGCCTGCTGGAGACGCTGCTGCAAAAAGTCACGCCGCAAGAGGCGCTGACCCTCTATCTGCGCGGCGCAGCCTCGCTGCTGGGCAATGCGGACGCGCTCAACGCGCAGGCTGAAGAATCGCTTGCGCGTGAGGAAGCCAAGGAGGCCGATGCCCCCATACGTTGCGCGCCGCTGCTGCGCGAGCGCTGGCGTGATGAACAGATGTTTATCACGGTCAACCACCCAGGACGCGAACTGCTGTTCCACATGGCAGACAGCCTGCTGCGTCTGTTGGGCCTTGGCGCTCTGCCCCCCTCCACACGCGGGGCATATGTTCACCCACTTGAAGATTTCTGGCTGCCCATCCATCCGGCGGTGGGGAGCGCGCTGCGCCTGCCCTTTGCCAGCGCGGACAAAAACTGGCCCATCTTCCACTCCCTGCTCACGCACAGGGAATATACCCTGTGCTACATGGCATGCCGCGCAAATAATGTGCCGGACTTTCTGACCTTTCTGAAAAATCTCTCGCCGGACGCCCTGCGGCTGGCCGCAAGAGATATTGCTGGCTAATGTTGACTTGCAGACGTGGTTGTTTCTGAAGCCGTGGCTGGTGCAGAGTCGGCAAACACGTATAAACCCACAAGGGTCAATGGCGGCAGGCCCCAGCGTTGCTTGCGCACGTGAAAGGCATTGCGTACTGTTGGCAGGTCAAGAAATCAGAGACAAAATTACGCACAGGCTTGCCGCCGTGCCTGCACAGCCCGACATCTGGCTGGCTTTACCAACAAAAATCGATACGGGTTCACTGGCCTCGCCGTTTCGCGCATCGCGCGGGCGGGTATTTTGCACCCAAAAGGAGATTTCCATGAAGGTACTCATGCTCAACGGCAGCCCGCATCCCAAGGGCTGTACCTTTACCGCCCTGTCCACGGTTGCGGCGCAGCTTGAAAAAAACGGCGTTGAAACGCAGATGCTCCAGTTGGGCGCAAAGCCCATACAGTGCTGTATTGCCTGCGGCAAGTGCAAGGATACCGGGCATTGCGTGTTCAATGCCGACCACGTTAACGAGGCCATTGACCTGCTGCGCGAGGCAGACGGCTTTGTTGTGGGTTCTCCTGTTTACTACGCCGGCCCCAACGGCGGCGTGTGCTCCTTTCTTGACCGCATGTTCTATGGCAAGTCCCTCCACTATGCCTTCAAGCCCGCCGCCGCAGTGGTGAGCTGCCGCCGTGGCGGGGCCAGCGCATCCTTTGACCGGCTGAACAAATACTTTACCATTGCGCGCATGCCCGTGGTTTCTTCCCAGTACTGGAACGCTGTGCACGGCAATACGCCGGACGAGGTAATGCAGGACAAGGAAGGCTTGCAGATCATGCGCACCCTTGGCGACAACATGGCGTGGCTGCTCAAGTGCATTGCCGCTGGCAAGGCCGCTGGCGTGGCAACCCCAACCCCTGAACCGTGGGATCCCACCAACTTTATCCGCTAGAATAGAGTACGATTTGAGACGTTGTGCGGGGATTCCTGCAACACCAGTCAACCTGCGGGGCAACCTCAACCCCACAGTGACAGACAGATACCAGTGATCAAGGCTGTCCGAAAATATTTTCGGGCAGCCTTTTTATTGCCCGCCTGTTCGTTTTACGTCCCCACGCTTTATGCAACAACGTATCTCGGCTTGTGGGCCACCGCGCCCAAGCCTCCGAATACGCTCTGGCATAATCCCTCACACGCGTTGCATGCAGAGAATTGCAACATCCAACATCGCGGCAAAGCTGATAAAGTTTTATCCGCTCATCTGCGATTTATCTTTGAGACCATATGCATGTTCATTCGCGCTGAACATGCGCCTTGTGCAAAAAGAAACACCTTCACTTAAAATAGCAATATAAATTTTATACAATATGACAACTAATGAAGATCATTTTACTACAATATTTTAATTTTATAAATATTTAGACAGCACAATATGCATATTTGTGATTTTTATTACATACTATTGGACATAAAAATTTTTCATACATTTCATACTGCATACACTGAATAAATTATAAAGATTGATCAATCATTCAGCATAATATTGTTGCCACGATTTTTCATATCTGGCATTATTGATGATATCCATTTGTTTTCCCTGCCATTGCCTGCCGAGTTGCTCAAAGAGAGTACAGGGAACCGTAATTTTTATGCTGCAGGAGGTTAGCTGATGAAAAAATCATCACCGTGGATGCTGATGCTGCTTGCGCTTGTGCTTGCACTTCTAGCCGGGCACGAAGCCTTTGCCGCCTCCACCCTTGGCATCAAACTTCCTGAAGACCCCACCAAGGCATACATCACCCTGGGCATCCTGCTGGTTGCTGCGGTGATGTTTTTTACGGAAATTGTCCCCCTGCCCATTACGGCGCTGCTTGTACCGGTGGCTCTGTCGCTCACAAATGTGATTTCGTCCAAGGTTGCCTTTGGCTACTTTGGCGACCCCACCGTTGTTCTCTTCATGGCCATGTTCATCGTGGGCGAAGCCACGTTTATAACCGGATTTGCGGACAAGGTAGGCGGCCTGGCCGTCAAGCTTTCCAAGGGTAATCCGGTTAAACTCATCGTATACACCATGGCGGCCATCGGCCTGCTCTCCACCGTGCTTTCCAACACCGGCACCACAGTTGTGGCCGTGCCCATGGTGCTTGGCATGTGCATCAAGGCCAAGCTCGCGCCCGGCAAGGTGCTTATGCCCGTTGCCTTTGCCTCTTCACTGGGCGGCACGGTAACGCTTGTAGGCACGCCCCCCAACGGCATTATCAACTCCATGCTGGCCCAGACCGGGCAAAGCCCCTTTGGTTTTTTTGAATTTGGCCTTATCGGCATGCCCCTGCTGATCGTTGGCCTGCTCTATTATGCGGTTATCGGCCACAAATTTTTGCCGGAAAAACTGCATGACGACAGCGAAGACGACATTGAAGTTGACGCCAAGATCCGTCGCGAACACAAAATGTGGCACTCGGTGCTAGTTTTTGCCTTTGTGGTCGCCATGATGGCCAGCGAACTCATGCCCCTGACCACCGCCGCCGTTTTGGGCGCCTGCCTTATGGTCATAACAGGCTGCATGACCATGCGCGAAGCCTTCCGCAGCGTTGACTGGACAACAATTTTTCTGTTTGCGGGCATGCTCTCCATGTCGGCCGCCATGGACAAGTCCGGCGCAGCCGCCATTGTGGCTAACGCTGTGGTGAGCACGGTCAATGACCCGTGGATGCTCATGTTTGTGTGCTGCGCCCTCACCGCCGCCATCACCAACTTCATGTCCAATACCGCCACTGCGGCCCTGATGGCCCCGCTGGCCCTGCCCATTGCTCTTGCCAGCGGCATTTCACCCTTGCCCATCGCCATGGGCATTGCCATGTCGGCATCATGCTGCTTCCTGACGCCCATTGCCACCCCGCCCAACACCATCGTGCTTGGCCCCGGCAGATACAACTTTATGGATTATGTCAAGGCTGGCTGGCCTTTGCAGTTGATTTCGCTCATTATGTGCTGGCTGCTTATCCCGCTGATCTGGCCTTTCCATGGATAGGCCAGCAGTAGTCGTACAGACAAAGAGGAAGACATGAAGGAAATCAGTGTTGAGGACATAGCGCGCGCTGTTGCTGACCTTGCGGTGCGCGCCTGTTGCCGCCTGCCGCAGGATATGGTGGACGGCATGCGCAGGGCGCATGAGGCGGAACCCTCGCCCGTGGGTAAAAACATTCTTGAGCAACTGCTGGAAAATGCGTCTATCGCAGCCAGCGACGGCATCCCCATTTGTCAGGATACCGGCCTTGCCGTGGTTTTTGCCGACGTGGGACAGGATGTGCGCATTGTGGGCGGGGCCTTTGAAGACGCCGTCAATGAGGGTGTGCGCCGGGGCTATGTGGACGGTTACCTGCGCAAATCCTGTGTGGCGGAACCATTGTTTGAACGCAAAAATACGCGCGACAACACACCCGCCGTCATCCACACCCGCCTTGTGCCCGGCGATTCGCTGCGCCTGCGCCTGGCCCCCAAGGGCGCAGGCTCTGAAAACAAGAGCGTGGTCAAAATGCTCGTGCCCGCTGACGGCATCGAAGGCGTGCGCAAGGTTGTGCTGGATGCCGTGCTGGCAGCAGGCCCCAATTCCTGTCCGCCCATGGTGGTGGGCGTTGGCCTTGGCGGCACCATGGAAATGGCCGCCATCTGCGCCAAGCGCGCCGCCGCCCGCGACCTTGAAAGCCGCAACCATGATCCGCGCTATGCGGCCTTTGAAGAAGAACTGCTTGAGCTTATCAACAAGACCGGCATCGGCCCTCAGGGCCTTGGCGGGCTGACTACGGCGCTGAAAGTGCATGTGGAGTGGGCGCCCACCCACATTGCCTCCCTGCCTGTGGCCGTGAACATCAACTGCCACGCGGCGCGCCACGCCGAAGTTACGCTGTAGGAGGCCGCCATGTCGGAAAACCAGATGAAAAAAATACGCGCTCCTTTTGACGATGCCACCGCACGCTCACTGCGCGCGGGCGACCGGGTACTGATTTCGGGCACCATTCTTGCCGCGCGCGACGCGGCCCATAAACGCCTGGTGGAAACACTGGACAGGGGCGAACCCCTGCCCGTGGATCTGAAGGGCGCAGTCGTCTATTACGTGGGGCCAAGCCCGGCCAAACCCGGCGAAGTGATCGGCGCTGCCGGGCCTACAACCTCGGGGCGCATGGATGCCTACACCCCCCGCCTGCTTGATCAAGGCCTGAAAGGTATGATCGGCAAGGGCTACCGCAAGCCCGAAGTGGTGGAAGCCATGAAAAAACATGGCGTGCCGTATCTTGCCGCCGTGGGCGGGGCAGGCGCTCTGATCGCCCGCAGCATCAAAAAATACACGGTGCTGGCCTACGAAGACCTTGGCCCGGAAGCCGTGGCCGCCATGGAAGTGGAAGATTTTCCCGCCATTGTGGTCATTGATAGCACGGGCGACAACTACTACGAGACAGGGCAGGCCCCATACAGAAGATCCTGACCTGCGGCCGCCCCTGTGCATGCCAAGTGCTGAAACGTGGCGCGGGCTGCCGCGCCGTTTTATAATGCCTGATATCTTTATGAAGGAGTAGGTATGGCCTTGAGCAGATCCCCTGTCGATGACCGAACCCGCCTTGATTTCTGGCAAGCGGCTTCTGGCGCGGTGCTGGCGCTTTTTGTGTGCGTGCATCTCGTGCTGGAAGGGACGGTCGTCCTTAGCCCCGCACTGACCAACGGTATTGCATGGTTGCTTGAAGTAACCATGCTTGCACAGGTGGCGGCCCCCGTCATCATGCTGCTAATCCTGTTCCATTTTTACATTGCAGCCCGCAAAATGCCCTTCCGCGCCAATGAGCTTGGCGTGTTTGTGCAGCACAGCAAGGGCCTCAAGGAAGTGGATACGTGGCTGTGGCTGGTGCAGGTTTTTACGGCCATCGTTATTCTGGCAGGCGCTTTCTACCACATTTACGGCGTCATGACCGACCTGCCCATCAATGTGGCGGGCAGCGCCAAACGCCTGCACTCGGGCTGGCTGGCCTTCTACGTGTTCTTTCTACCTTGCGTCATTCTGCATACGGGCATTGGCGTGTACCGCCTGGCCGTCAAGTTCGGCGTGTGCGTCAAGGCCACGCGCCCGGCGTGGCGCAAGTGGACCTGGATTGTCATGGGCTGTTATCTTCTGCTCGGCGCGGCGGCTCTGACCCGCGTGTGGTTCTTGGGATAGGGGGTGCGTATGCGAGTTTTTGAAAGCGATGTTCTTTGCATAGGCGCCGGCCTGGCTGGGGAACGCGTTGCCGTGGAAGCGGCGCAGGCGGGTTTCAGCGTTATCTGTCTTTCACTGGTGCCGCCCAAGCGGTCGCACTCATCAGCCGCCATGGGCGGCATGCAGGCGGCGCTGGGCAACTCCATCATGGGCGAGGGCGACTGCCCCGAGGTGCACTTCAACGATACGGTCAAGGGTTCCGACTGGGGCTGCGACCAGGAAGTAGCCCGCCTGTTCGCCGAGACAGGCCCCATCGCCATGCGCGAAATGGCCTGGATGGGCGTGCCCTGGAGCCGCGTTGTGCCCGGCGAACACACCTACTACAAAGGCGGCAAGCCCTTTCAGGCAACGGAAAAAAAGGAAAACGAGGGGCTGATTCACTCACGCGCCTTTGGCGGCACGGCCAAGTGGCGCACCTGTTACACCTCTGACGGCACAGGCCACGCCGTGCTGTTCACCCTTGATAACCGTCTGCTGCAACTGGGCGTTGACGTGCATGACCGCATGCAGGCCGAGGCTCTGATCCACGATGGACAGCGCTGCATGGGCTGCGTTGCCCGCGACCTGCGCACCGGCGAACTGGTGGGTTATTTCGCCAAGGGCACGCTTATCGCCACGGGCGGTTATGGCCGTATTTACCGGGCCACAACCAATGCCATCATCTGCGACGGCGGCGGCCAGATCACGGCCCTTGAAACGGGCGTTGTGCCTCTGGGCAATATGGAAGCCGTGCAGTTTCACCCCACAGGCACCGTGCCCACGGACATTCTGGTCACAGAAGGCTGCCGCGGCGACGGCGGCACTTTGCTGGACGTGAACGAATACCGCTTTATGCCCGATTATGAGCCGGAAAAGGCCGAGCTTGCCTCGCGCGACGTGGTGTCACGCCGCATGACCGAGCACATGCGCAAGGGCCTTGGCGTACAAAGCCCCTATGGTGAGCACTTGTGGCTGGATATCCGCCATCTGGGCGAAAAGCACATCACCACAAACCTGCGCGAAGTGTATGACATCTCAACGCACTTCCTGGGCGTAAACCCCATCCACCAGCTTATTCCTGTGAGGCCCACTCACCACTACAGCATGGGCGGCGTGCGCATCAACAAGGACGGTCACGCCTATGGGCTGGAAGGGCTGTTCTCCGCTGGCGAGGCGGCCTGCTGGGACATGCACGGCTTCAACCGTCTTGGCGGCAATTCACTGGCAGAAACCATTGTTTCCGGCCGCATTGTCGGCGCAAAACTGGTGGAATTCCTCAAAGGTTACGAAACTGTTTTCTCCACCCAGGCAATGAAGGATGCCGCCACCAAGGTCAAGGAGCGCATCTCTGCCCTGATGCGCGGTACCGGCGATGATTGTTACACCCTGCGCAACGCCATGCAGGACATCATGATGGAGCATGTGGGTATTTTCCGTAACGGCAAGGATCTGGAAGCAGGCGTTGCCAAGTTGCAGGAACTGCTGGAGCGCACAAAGAACATGCGCCTTGCCAGCGGCAACATCCCCGGCCCCAATGCAGAGCTTTCCATGGCCCTGCGCGTACCGGGCATGCTCAAACTGGCCCTGTGCACGGCTTACGGCGCGCTGATGCGTACAGAAAGCCGAGGCGCGCATGCCCGCGAGGATTACCCCGAGCGCAACGACAAGGAATGGCTCAACCGTACCCTGGCCTACTGGAAGGAAGGCGACACCCTGCCCACCCTCAAGTACGAACCGGCAACGCCGTTCTATATTCTGCCCCCCGGCGACCGTGGATACGGCGGCGGCAAGATCATAACCGCCGACATCAGCCCGGAAAAAATCGTACCGTACGCACAACAGGGGTAAGGAGAGCCATATGGGACGCAATCTGACGTTTGAAATATTCCGTTACAATCCGCTGGATCCGCTCTCGCATCCCCATATGCAGACATTCCAGCTTGAAGAACACAACAGCATGACGCTGTTTATTGCGCTGAACATGATCCGCGAAACGCAGGACGCCTCCTTGCAGTTCGACTTTTGTTGCCGCGCCGGCATCTGCGGTTCGTGCGGCATGGTCATCAACGGGCGGCCCGGTCTGGCCTGCCACACGCAGACAAGCGACCTGCCAAGCCACATCACCCTGCATCCCCTGCCGGTCTTCAAGCTTTTGGGCGACCTCTCGGTGGATACGGGTACGTGGTTTCGCAATGTGGGAGCCAAGATCGAATCGTGGATACACACCACAAAAGAGTTTGACCCCAAGGCGCAGGAAGAGCGCATGGATAATGAACTGGCCACCCAGATATTCGAACTTGACCGCTGCATTGAGTGCGGCTGCTGCGTGGCGGCCTGCGGCACGGCCCGCATGCGCGAGGACTTTATTGGCGCAACGGCCATCAACCGTATGGCGCGTTTCTACATTGACCCGCGCGACAACCGCACCCCTGCGGACTATTATGAACTGATCGGCGATGACAGCGGCGTATTTGGCTGCATGGGCCTGCTGGCCTGCGACAATGTATGCCCCAAGCAACTGCCGCTTCAGGATCAACTGGGCATCATGCGCCGCATGGTGACCATGGAGTCTGTGCGCGGTATTTTGCCTGAATTTATACGTAACAAATTGCAGGGCTGTGGATGCGGCTGTTCCAAATAACAACGCTTCCCTCATGGAATGGGTTGGCGTAAGCCGCCCATTCCATTTCCACCAGACGGGAGGGGTTACCCTCGCACAACCCTCAGGGAGGATGCCATGCTAGTACTCGACTGGATGCAATCCAAGGTAGTATCCATTCCGCCGACCGCAACCCTGCTCCAGAGCCGAAAGCTGTTCAAGGAACACAAGATAAACCGACTCCCTGTGGTTGATTCCAACAATGTCGTTGTTGGGCTTATCTCGTCCTCCGATGTCCGCAGCTTTGCTCCCAACAAGTCCACGGGGCTCGAAATTATTGAGCTTCTGGAAATCATGAGCGAAACTAAAGTCAGGGATGTCATGGTGGTAGACCCGGTGACCATCACGTACAAAAGCACGATTGAGCAGGCTGCCAAAAGGATGATCGACAAGCATGTTGCCTGCCTGCCCGTAGTGAACGACGAGGAAAAACTGGTGGGCATCATCACCGGATGGGATGTGTTCAAGGCCTTGCTCGACATAAGCGGCGCAGAACAACCCGGCGTTGAGGTGGGCTTTGTGGTCCCCTATCAGCCAGGCACTCTGCGCGAA
Organism: uncultured Desulfovibrio sp.; assembly: GCF_902477725.1. Taxonomy (NCBI): domain Bacteria; kingdom Pseudomonadati; phylum Thermodesulfobacteriota; class Desulfovibrionia; order Desulfovibrionales; family Desulfovibrionaceae; genus Desulfovibrio; species uncultured Desulfovibrio sp. Next base: position 113,277 of record NZ_CABSIF010000009.1, read on the forward strand.
CTGCTCGACAGGCTCAAGGCGCATGGCATGAGCATTATTTCTGTCTTGTCGTCGGCTTCAAACGATGGCATGCGTCAGGTCAAGATACGTTTCAAAGGCCCCGATGCCATGTCGCAAAATATTGCGCTTGAGCAGTTCCGCGACCATCCCGGCCTGCGTTACTGGGCGCGCGAGGACGAATTCTACCTTAAGTCCAACGTGAATCTGGGCTAAGCCTCACCCTCCCGGCTCACAGTGCGCTGGCTGCGGGGCAGGCCCCGTGAATACGCGGTAAAAGTACCGCCACGGCTGCTGGGTCGTGGCGGCTTTTTCTTATGCCCATCGGCATATTTCCAAGTAGACGCCTTGGCTTCCTTTCTGCAATACGATATACAAAACGGCATTCCGTGTTGCAGGGAGGGAGACATTCCCGCACAGGCAAAGGCGCTTTGCCGTCCAGCACCGGCGCATTCGCTTTCGGACATCCGGATCCCGTCTCATCACTCGTTGCAGACATGTCTGCCTCACGCTTCAGGAAGCTCCATGCACAAGAACTACGCCTTCCGTACCAATTTCATAATCTGCCTGATTATTGTTATCGGCTTTTCTGTCACGTCTGTAATAGGCTACCGTTCCAATGTGGACACCCTGAAAAAAGAAGCGGAAAGCGTGACGCGCCTGGCCTCAGAAGGCATGATGTATCAGATTGACGCCATTTTTGCCCAATCCATACATATTTCGCTGACAATGGCGCACGACAGTTTTTTGATAAATTTTCTCTCGCAGGAAAAGGAAAACCTGAAAAACCCGGCGTATACGCTGAACATCAGGGAATACCTTGCTGCCTACAGAAAAAAATACAATTATGATTCTGTCTTTCTTGTTTCCATGCAGACAGACCGTTACTACAATTTTTCTGGTGTTGACCGCATTGTTGACCATTCTAATCCTGAGAACAAATGGGTACGGGAATTTATTGCAAGCAATCAGGAATATTCACTCAATATTGATAACGACAAAGCTGCGCACGATACCATTACTGTATTTGTAAACTGTGCTGTTAAAAACAAGAATAATGAAACCGTGGGGATAGTGGGGGTTGGCTTTACTGTAACCTCCATTCAGGCCATGCTTATCAAGTATGAGCAGCAATTTGCGGTTAAATCATATCTTGTGAACGCCAATGGAGCCATCCAGATATCTTCATCCGCGCAGGGCATATCTGCCGAAGATATTTATTCCGCACAGACCTTTGCCGCAGTAAAAAATACCCTGAAAAAGAACAGCACAGAAATTTCAGACTCATGGTATTCTGGCCATGGCACCGACGGCTATGCTGTCACGCGCTACCTTCCAGCCCCTGATCTTTTCCTCATTACAGACAAAAACACTTCTGAGATAATCAGACAGATCAGAACAAAATACTACACTGGTGCTATTGTTGTTGGCTTTACAATGATAATTGTCATTTTTATTGTAACAGCAATAATACGTAGATATAAAAACAAGATAATTTCCCTCACCATTGCGGAAGAATTGAAGTATCACGCCATACTTCAAAACGCCACATCGCACATTTATGACAGCATTGTTGAATTTGACATAACCAATGATGTTGCCTGCGGCGAGGGCACAAAAAAGTTTATGCAGCAGTTGGGCCTCAAGCCAAGCACATCATACAGCACAATGCTGCAAACCATTGTGGCAAAGCATATCCTGCCCGAGCATGTGAACCTGTACCTGAAAACCTTCAGCCCGGAATCCATACGCACAGCCCTGCAGGAGCAGCGTAACAAGCTGAGTTGCGATTTCCAGTGCATGCAGAGCAACGGTCAGTACATCTGGTTCAGGGAAACCGGCTATATTTTGCGCTGGGCAGAGAATGATTCCATCCACATTGTCATTTGCCGCCAGAACATTGACCAAGACAAAAGGCAGGAACTCAGCCTTCAGGATATGGCCCAAAAGGACGGCCTAACTGGTCTTTACAACAAAATGACCACAGAAGTGCTTATTGACAGACACCTGACGGAACATCAGTGCGACGCCGGCGCGCTTGCCATGATTATGCTTGATATAGACAACTTCAAGGAACTCAACGACTCGCTGGGCCATGTTGCGGGCGACAGAATAATTCAGGAGTTTGCCCAGAGTCTGCGGGCGGCCTTTGCGCCCAGTGATCTGGTGGGCCGCATCGGCGGCGATGAATTTATTGTTCTTACATGCCAGCAAAGCATTGAGGCCTTGACCACAAAGCTTGAAGAACTCTGCAACCGCATCCGCCATACCACCTACGGAGGCGAGGGGCAGCACCACCTTGCCGCAAGCATGGGCGTGGCGCTCTTTCCCCTGCATGGCAAAAACTTCAGCGAGCTGTATGCAAGTGCAGATGCAGCCCTGTACCGCGCCAAGCAGAAGGGCAAGGACACGTATACCTTTTTTGAAACCGCGCCTTTGGCATAAGCCCGAACTGGCCCCAACAGACGCGTCCAGTTCGAGCCGGTTCAGATCGGACAGAGGAACAGCAAGCATTGGCCGTTCCGCAGATCGTTTTGAGGCAATGCTCAAGGGGTGATTCAGCCTTGCTGCTGGCACCGCAGCCCCGGCGGCAAATGAGGGGAGCCCACGTCAGCTATCCTGCGGAAATGGCAGCCGTTTTTTGCTCACATCTTGTGAGGCAACGACAGACCGCCGCCACGTTGGCCGAGGCCATACCCTTACGCCACACAAGCTCGGTTACGGCATCGCACAGTGGATGTTCGAGCGTATGCACGGAAAGCATGCCGTTGGTGCGGCACAATTCAAGAACCGATGCCGGAACTACACCAACCCCCATGCCCGCAATAACGCCCCCCACAATGGCGTGGTACGAAGCCAGCTCAACGATATGCTGCGGTTCCCACCCGTAGGCCCGAAACCAGTTCACCAGCCTGTTCCGGTAGGCGCACCCTCCCTGAAAAGCCAACACGGCCTTGCGCCCTATGTCGTCCGGCGTATGGATGGGCGGATGCTCCCTGGTGGCAATCAGCACCAACCGCTCAGTAAAGGCCTCCATCCTTTCCAGCCGTTCATCGCTGGGCGCATCAACCACAAATACCGCATCCAGCCTGTTTTCCAGAATATCCCCGTACAGGGAACTGCTGGTACCTATCACAAGCTCAAGCTCAATGCCGGGATATTCCGCGTGCAGGCGGGCCAGAACTTCGGGCAAACGTGCCGCAGCCGCACTTTCCAGTGCGCCAATGCGTAGCCTGCCGCCCGGCTCCATACCCTTCACGCACAGCTCGGCTTCATCCATCAGCGCGGTTATCCGGCGGGCATAGGTGTAAAGCGTCTGCCCCCTCGCAGTGGGCAGCAAGCGCTTTTTTTCCCGTAAAAACAGCTGGATGCCCAGTTCTTCTTCCATCAGCATGATGCGGGCGGTAACGCCCGAGGGCACCCGGTGCAAAGCCTTGGCGGCGTGGCTTATGCTGCCGGTTTCCATGACGGCCATGAATGTGCGCAGGTCTGACACTTCCATTTGTTCACCATTTATGACTGTTTCTTTCATTTTTATTCATTTGCCATGATGACTATCATCTCATATCTTATGCCGCAAGCCGCCCGTTGTCGTTGGCAGAAAAAACCCTCACTTGCCAAATTTCTGCCAACGACAACGGGAGGCGGCAGAAACCTCGAACATCAGGAATACCCTATGCGCGCAACATGGAAACTGCTTTGGCAGACCGCAATTCTGACAGGCATATTCTGGGGATGCGATCAGCTTACACGGCTGACAGGCATTCCCATCCCCGGCAACGTGCTGGGCATAATCGTACTGTTTTTTCTGCTGCTCACCGGCATTGTAAAAGAAAGCCACATCAGCATGGCGGCAGAATTTCTACTGAAGCATCTCGTGTTCTTTTTTGTGCCCATTGCGGTAGGGCTGATGCAATGGGGGAGCGTTTTTTATGATTACGGATGGGTGCTTGCGGCTGCCATTGTGGGCAGTACAGCCCTGCCGCTGGTGATTGTGGGCTTTATGGCCCGGGCCCTGCGCCGCGCTACGCCTGAAAAGAAAGAGGAAAAAGCACCATGCAGATCATAAACATTTTTTTGTGCACAGCGGGCACCGTGCTGGCATATGCGCTGGTGCGCAGCCTGTACATGCGTTTCAAGCATCCACTCATCAATATCGTGGCTGGCAGCGCCGCCATAGTCATTGCAGTGCTGGTGCTGTGCGATGTTCCCTATGAAACCTATGAGCCAGCCCGACAGGTCATGACCTTGCTTATTGGCCCGGCAACGGTCAGCCTTGCGCTGCCCTTGTACCGTTATCGACACCTGTTGTTGCGCAATGCCTTGCCCATTCTTGCAAGCGTGTGCGCGGGGGCCTTTGCAGCCATGCTCTCTGCCGGGGTTATTGCCAAACTGGGCGGTCTGCCGGAAGACGTGGTAATTTCCATCCTTCCCAAGGGCGTTTCCATCCCCTTTGCCGTGGAGGTGGCCTCCATGTATGGCGGCATTCCGTCCCTGACTGCGGCCTTTGTGGTGGCTACCGGTACGCTTGGCTCCCTTTTGGGATTGTGGGGGCTGAACGTCATCCGCATCAAGGATCCCTTTGCGCGGGGGCTGACCATGGGCACAATTTCGCATGCTCAGGGAACAGCTGTTGCCTTGCAGGAAGGGCAGGAACAGGGAGCAATGGGCGGCCTGGCCATGATTCTGGCAGGTATTCTTACTGCGGCTCTGGCACCTGTGGCAGTCTGGATAGTGCAGCGGCTGCCGCTGATGTAGCCAGTGCGATTGCGAGATCAAACCTTTTTGTGATGCGGTCGGCTTGCCGACCGCATCAGCTTTTTACAGAACATTTTCAGCTTGTCTGGCTTATTCAGACTGGCCGGATTGGCCTGAATTACCAGCCTGGGCAATCTGATCTGCCCCCCATTCCAGCCACTGCACGGCCACCTCAATCAGACGGTAGGGATCAATGGGTTTTGCAAGATGGTCGTTCATACCCGCTGCAAGACTTTTTTCCCGGTCGCCCACCATGCTGTCGGCGGTGAGAGCAATGATCGGTGTGTGGGCATAGCGTGCCTGGGCACGGAGCCGTTTTGCAGCTTCGATGCCGTCCATCTGCGGCATATGGATATCCATAAACACCATTGCATAGTCTGCACCTTCCGCCTTTTGCAGCACTTCAAGACCGGAACTGGCAATGTCCACAACAAAGCCTGATGATTCCAGCAGTTCCCTGGCAACCAGCTGATTGACCTCATTATCTTCGGCAAGCAGCACCCTGCGGCCTCTGTATTTGGCCGGGATGCGCAATTCCTGGGGCAGGCCGGATGAATCTTCTTCAACTACCCGCTGCCCAAAAACATCCAGGATGGCATGCTGCAATAGTGAAGGGCTGACAGGCTTGATGAGAAAATGGCTGATGCCCTCGGCCTGAGCTTCTTCCATGATTTCTTCCCGCCCATAGGCCGTAACCATGATGACGGTCGGAATGTAGGGCAGTTCGCGGCAGCCGCGCAGCAGCCGCACAACCTGAATGCCGTTATTGCCGGGCATCTTCCAATCCATCAGCACCAGATCATAGGGGTCGCCGCTTTCAGCGGCGCGCACCAGCTCTTCCAGCGCAGCATCGCCGCAGTCAGCCGTGCCCGACCGCAGGCCCATATCTTCCAGCTCTTGCCGGAGTATTTCGCGGCTTGAGAAGGAATCGTCCACCACAAGAACCCTGCGCTCGGAAAGATTTTTCATGGCCGAGACAGGTTTGCGCTGGGGGTTTTCCTGCATATCCAGACTGACGGTAAAATAAAACGTGCTGCCCTTGCCGAGTTCACTTTCTGCGCCTATTTCGCCGCCCATCATCTCCACAATCCGCTTGCTGATGGAAAGGCCAAGGCCGGTGCCGCCAAAACGCCGTGTTGTGGATGAATCCCCTTGGGTAAACTCCTGGAACAGCTTGTCCAGCTGCTCTTGCCCCATGCCAATACCTGTGTCTGTGACGGTAAAACGCAACTGCGCCTTCTGGTCTTTTTGCTCCTCAAGCGCAACGCGCACCACAACCTCCCCCGAAGGGGTAAATTTGATGGCATTGCCCACAAGATTGACCAGTACCTGCCCCAGCCGCAAAGGATCGCCCTTGAAAAACAAGGGGACCTCCCGATCGATGCGCAACAAAAGCTCAATATTTTTGCCGCCAGACTTGGTCGTATCCAGACTCGAGAGACCAAGAAGGACTTCTTCCAGGTTAAAGTCCAGATATTCCATGTCCATGCGGCCAGCTTCAATCTTGGAAAAATCAAGGATGTCGTCAATGATCCGCAAAAGGGATTTTGCGGAACTGTCTATATTTTTCAAATAATTACGCTGTGTTGCATTAAGAGGCGTGCGCAGGGTCAAATGGGTAAGGCCCACAACGGCATTCATGGGAGTGCGGATTTCATGGCTCATATTGGCAAGAAATTCGCTCTTGGCCCTGCTGGCCTGTTCCGCCGCCTGCTGGCTTTCCACAAGGTCGGTAATATCCCGGCAATCTTCAATAATGCCGAGAAGCTCGCCATCAGGCGAAAGAAATGGCGTGGCAACCAGATCGCAAAATACCCATGTACCGTCTTTTTTTTGCCGCTGCTGACGGATGGCAGCCCGAGGCTCGCCGTTAAGAATACGCTTGCCCACGCAATCCGCGCCGCATTCTGAACCACTAGGGTATTCGCCACACCAGTGGCCCACCATTTCTTCGCGCGAATAGCCAAAGCAGTTTACGTAGGTATCGTTGATTTCCTTGACTATCAGGTTACGGTCAATAACCCGCATGGCGCTGCCGGCGGCATTGAATATCTGCGACATTTCCATTTGGGCGCGGCGCAGGGCCTGTTCTGCGGCCCGGCGTTCCGTCACGTCTGTCCCCATGTAGACCATGCCGTAAACGGTGCCATCCGGCTCGAACAGCGGGACACGCACTACATCCAGGATATGTTGCTCGCCAACGGCATCATACCGAACTTCTTCAGTTTTATGCACCTTACCGGTTTCTATGACCAGTTTATCCAATCGCATTCCCTGTTCTGCATGCTCCGGGGAAAGCAGATCGGCTATGTTTTTTCCCACAACGTAGGATTCGGCATAGCCGGTGAATGTTTCAAAATACTTGTTCGCCATGATGTAGCGGGCTTGCGAATCCTTCAACATCATGAGGCTTGGCAGGTTATCCACAATGCTGCGCAATTGCTGTTTGCGCTGCCACAAGGCTGAGGCGCTTGCTCGGGCCGCTTCCAGAGCTTTTTGCCGTTCTGCCGATTCCTGTGCGAGCTTGCGGTTCCAGATCAAAATAACCGCAAGCAGGCTGCCCAGAAATACTGCCGCCACCCCGCCGATCTGCAAGACGAGCATCCAGTTCATGGAGCGCTCAATGCGCAGATTGGCCCAACGCTTCATAATTGCGGCCATCTGCTCATGGGGGATATTGTCCAGTGTTTTATTCATGATTTCGACAAGCTGCGGCCAGTCTGAGCGTACGGCCACCCGGGCGGAATACTGCAACTGCGGCAGCAGGCCCACGCGCAGATCGCGCAGGTTTTTGTTCACCACCGCATATTCCACAGAAAGAGCAATGCCCACCATAGCGTCGACCTGCCCGCTCTGAACCGCAGAAAGCCCCTCTGCCAGACTGGAGATCTCCACGATTTTTGATCGCGGCAACTGAACGCGCAAATACCCTGCAAGGCCTGCGTGATCATGCACTGCCACACTTTTGCCGGCCAGATCGCCAGGGCTGGTGACCAGACGCTCGGAGTCAAGGGTAGCAACGGCCAGCGGCAGCTGCAAAAAAGAATTGGTAAACAGCCAGGGGCCACCCTCTGGCGGCGTCCCTTCCAGAAAAGGCTCAACGTCCGCACGGCGAGGGCCTGTGCTTTCTTTCAGCACATTGGAAGAAACAGGCTGTATGGCAACATTAAGGTAACGCCCCACAACCTGCATGAGGTTCATGCCAATACCGTTGTAAGTACCCTCACTGTCCATAAATTCAATGGGATGCCAGTCTTCTTCCATGGCAACCCGCAGGGTCTGATGGCTTGCCAGCCATTCACGCTCTGCAGGGGTGAGCAGCAGGGAGCGCGGCATGTCGCCCCAAACTCGGTGCGCGGGATTGCGCACCCATCGTTCTTCCAGCGCCACCATTTCTGCGCGCGATATGCGCGAAAGCCCTTCGTCCATCAAAAGGGCAAGATCATCCCTGTTACGCAGCACAGCCGGATGAAGGTTGCGCGTAAAAAGGGGCATGGCTTGTGGCATAAAAAAGCTGTTGAGTCCCAACCGGTCAATGGTGCCATACGCGGAAGGAAAGTTGCTCGAAATGCCGTCTGCCAGCCCGTTGGCCACAGACAAAAACATTTCTGCCCCGTTGCGCACCACCAGCAATTGAACATTGGGGAAGTGCTCCCGCATGTAATCTTCCTGCAACGAGCCTTCAAGCACGACAATGGCCGCATCCCCCAACTGGCTTGGGTCAGTAATTCTTTGCCCGGCAGATGCAGAGAGCAACAGCCCCCCCATGCCGGGAGAAATGGCCGGGCCAAACTTTGCCCAGCGGGCTCTGTCGGGAGTAATATACATGCTGAAGTGGATGTCGGCCCGCCCAGAATGGAGGGCATCAAGCGAATCCTGCCAGTCGCCCATGATGAATTTCACGGGCCTGCCTACTTTTTCGCCCCACAGACGCCACAGGTCAATCATCAGGCCGACAGGTTCTCCTGTTTTTGAAACAAAAGACAGCGGCTCGTTATCCTTCATGCAGACAATGGTGATGGGGTCGGCGCTGGCAGCCTTGGAAGAATCCGTAGCGCACAATGCCAGATTCGCACAGGCGAGAAGCAGCAGAAGCAGGCAGCAGAATGCGGTGTGGAAAAATTTGACCATGTCTACCTCGCTGGTTCTCTTGCAGGAATTATACGTAATTTCTTATAGCAGGAACAGCCGCATTGCAATATTCTCCCCTTGTCATTGCCCATCGCCAAAAAATTTCTTGCGAAAAGGGCTGTTGCAGGGGCAAAGATACGCGCAACCGCATATGAATATCTGCCCGGATCAGGCTCAGGAGCGCGCTTTGACGCGTCTGGCCCGGCAGGGGTATAATTGGCCTGCGCGATTGCACAAACGCTGACTTTTCGCCTTGCTCCGCAAGGAGCCCACATGTTGGATCAATGAGGTTTGCATGTATATTATCACTGGTGGCGCAGGTTTTATCGGTAGCGCCATACTCTGGAGGCTGAACCAGGCAGGCATAACCGACATACTGGTGGTGGATAACCTCGGTTCAACGGAAAAATGGAAGAATCTCGTCAACCGGCGATACGCCCGCTATGTACACAGGTCTGAATTCCTGGAAATGCTGCGAGGCAACACGCTGGGCGGCAAGGTTGAGGCAATCGTGCACATGGGGGCCTGTTCTTCCACCACAGAAAAAGACGCAGATTTTCTGATGGCTAACAACACGGCCTATACTGTGGAACTGTGCAGGTTTGCCCTCGAACACGGAGCGCGCTTTATCAATGCAGGGTCAGCCGCTACCTACGGGGATGGTTCACAGGGTTTCTCTGACAGGCCGGAAACGACCCGCCGCCTCAAGCCCCTGAACATGTATGGCTACTCCAAACACCTTTTCGATTTGTGGCTGCTGGATAACAAACTTACAGAGAGCGTGGCCAGCCTCAAGTTTTTCAACGTCTACGGCCCCAATGAATACCACAAGGGGGACATGCGCAGCGTAGCCTGCAAGGCCTTTCATGAAATCAGCACTACGGGGCGTTTGCGGCTTTTCAGATCAAACACGCCGGATTTTGCCGACGGCGGCCAGATGCGCGATTTTGTCTACGTGAAGGATTGCGTGGAGTTGATGTTCTGGCTGCTTGAAAACCCGGCAACCAATGGCATTCTCAATGTGGGCACGGGCAAGGCGCGGAGCTGGAACGATCTGGCCTGTGCCATATTTGCCGCATTGGGCAAAGAACCTCAGATTGAATATATGGACATGCCTGAAGCCCTGCGCGGAAAATACCAGAACTTCACCCAGGCGGATATGAGCTGGATGCAAGAAAAAAACTGCCCAGTGCGCTTTGCATCGCTGGAACAGGGCATTGCGGAGTATGTGGGCACCTATCTGGCCCAGAGCGATCCCTATCTTGAAATGCCCACCTGATGAAATGCAGCGGTCACATGCCCAAGTGGGTAAAATCTAACGGGGGTATGCCGCAGTCAGCTGCAACCGGTTCAGCGTCCGGCAGCCTGCATGGCCTCAGCCCACAGCGGAGCAACTTGATCCTTGGCAGAAAGCAGAGGTTCGTCCACGGGCCAGACAATGCCCAGGGTCGGGTCGTTCCAGCGGATGGCCGCTTCATCCTCGGGGCAGTAGTAATCTGTGCACTTGTAGTGAAAATGGGCAGTTTCGCTCGTTACCACAAATCCGTGCGCAAAGCCGGGCTGTACCCACAACTGCCACTGGTTCTGCTGCGAAAGTTCTACGCCAAACCACTTGCCGAACGTGGGGGAATCTCGCCGAATATCCACAGCCACATCAAAAACACTGCCCAGCGAAACATAGACCAGTTTACCCTGAGGACGTGTTTTCTGATAATGCAGGCCGCGCAGAGTGCCACGGGCGGACATGGAATGGTTATCCTGCACAAAGGGCAAGGCAATGCCTGCCGCTTCGTAGCGCTGCTGCTGCCAGGTTTCCACAAAATAGCCGCGTTGATCACCCCATACCTTGGGTTTGATCAGCAGTACCCCGGCAATAGGCGTCTGAACTACTTCCACAGCCCAATCCCCGCATCCACAAGTTCAAGAAGATATTGCCCGTACCCGGTCTTGGCCATGGGCTTTACCAGTGCGCGTACGGCGTCCGCATCAATATAGCCGTTGCGCCAGGCTATTTCCTCCAGGCAGGCCACCTTGAGCCCCTGGCGCTTTTCTACCGCCTGCACAAAGGCTCCGGCATCCATGAGAGAATCATGCGTGCCTGTATCAAGCCAGGCAATGCCCCGCCCCATAAGCTCTACATGCAAATTGCCCTGCTGCAGATAGGCATTGTTCACATCTGTGATTTCCAGTTCGCCCCGGGCCGAGGGGCGTACGGCGCGGGCGATATCCAGCACCTTCTGGTCATAAAAATACAGGCCTGTCACCGCAAAGTTGGACTTTGGAAGGGCGGGTTTTTCTTCAATGCTGACCACATTCCGCTCATCGTCAAATTCCACGACGCCGTAACGCTCAGGGTCGCGCACATGGTAGCCAAAAATGGTCGCTCCGCACTCGCGGGCCATGGCAGCATGTGTAAGTGCTGGCAATCCATGCCCGAAAAAAACATTATCACCCAAAATCAGACAGGTATTGTGCCCCGCAATGTGCTCTTCCGCCAACAAAAAAGCCTGGGCCAGCCCCTCAGGGTGGGGTTGCACAACGTAGCTGAAATTGCACCCCAGTTGCGAGCCGTCATGCAGCAAAGCCTTATAGAGGGGCAGATGCTCAGGGGTGGAAACAAGGCAGATATCCCGAATGCCCGCCATCATCAGAATAGACAGCGGGTAGTAAATCATGGGTTTGTCATAGATGGGCATGAGCTGCTTGCTCACGCTCAGGGTCAGGGGATACAGGCGCGAGCCAGATCCACCAGCCAGAACAATGCCTTTCCAGCCGCTCATGCCGCCCCCTTCTTTCAGTTGGCCCCACCGCAAGCGCGATGGGCGTAGTTGGCTGCAATCCATTCCCTGTAAGCGCCGCTACGGACATTTTCAACCCACGCGGTATGTTCAAGATACCAGCGAACGGTTTCACGCAGGCCGGAATCAAACTTGTGGCTCGGCTTCCAGCCAAGCTCCGCTTCTATTCTGCTGCAGTCTATGGCGTACCGAAAATCATGACCGGGCCTGTCGGCCACATAGGTAAGTTGATCGGCGTAAGACCCACGAGCCGAGGGAACCAACTGGTCAAGGATGGAGCACACGGCCTGCACAACCTCAAGGTTGGTCTTTTCCGCATGCCCGCCGATGTTGTAACACCGCCCTACCCTGCCCGCTTCAAACACTCGGGCTATGGCAGCGCAATGGTCTTCTACATGTAGCCAGTCGCGAATATTGGCCCCCTTGCCGTAGACAGGCAAAGGCTTGCCATCAAGGGCATTGCAGATCATCAGGGGAATGAGTTTTTCAGGGAACTGGCGCGGCCCGTAATTGTTGGAACAATTGGTAAGCAGCACCGGGAGGCCGTAGGTTTCGTGAAAAGCGCGCACCATATGGTCGCTGGCGGCCTTGGAAGCAGAATATGGACTGTTGGGGCTGTAAGGGGTCGCTTCAGTAAAAGCTGGATCGCCCGGTTGTAACGCGCCATATACCTCATCGGTGGACACGTGCAGAAAGCGAAAGCCTGAAGCGCGTTCCGCAGGCAGCGCGCGCCACCACTGGGCAGCCACCCTCAGCAGCGTGGCCGTACCCAGCACATTGGTGCGCACAAAAGCATCGGGGTCAACAATGGAACGGTCAACGTGGCTTTCCGCAGCAAAATTCACGATGCCATCAGGCTGGAAGGTTTCCAGCAGCCAGGCAACCAGCTCGGCATTGCCGATGTCGCCTCGCACAAAGACGTAGTTCGGATCGTCTTTCAGTACTGCCAGATTGGCAGGATTCCCGGCGTAGGTCAGTTTGTCGAGGTTGATGACGCGCACACCCTGCCGCCGGGCCTGAAGAACGTAGCAGGACCCGATAAAGCCCGAACCACCAGTAACCAGCTGACAGGGCATGCGCGCGTTCAAATTACAGCCTCCAGAGATCAAACCCGGCAGCAAGCATTTCCTGCTTGTTCCAGAAGCCCTTGATATCCATAAGTGTAACCGCATCGCCTGCAAACATGGCGCGTATGGCCGCATGGTCAAGCTGGCGGAAACCCTCGTGCGATACAGCCAGGATAAGAACATCCAGATTTTTGAGATCGCTCAGGGGCAATAGAGTCTGCCCGTATTCGTGATGGGCTTCCGCAGCATCGGCCTCGGGATCATGCACCAGAGCCGTGATGCCGTATTCCTTCAGTTCCGCTATGATGTCCACCACGCGGGTATTGCGGATATCAGGCACATTTTCCTTGAATGTAAAGCCCAGCAGGCCCACGCGCGCGCCCTTGACATGCTTGTCCGCATTGATGAGGCGCTTTACGCAGATTTCTGCCACGTACTTGCCCATGCCGTCGTTGATGCGGCGGCCTGCAAGAATAACCTCGGGGTGGCAGCCGATTTCTTCGGCCTTGTAGGTCAGGTAATAGGGATCCACGCCAATGCAGTGCCCACCCACAAGACCCGGACGGAACGGCAGGAAGTTCCACTTGCTGCCTGCGGCCTCAAGCACTTCCAGCGTATCAATCCCCATGCGGTTGAAAATAAGGGCCAGTTCGTTCATCAGGGCGATGTTGATATCGCGCTGCGTGTTTTCAATAACCTTGGCGGCCTCGGCCACCTTGATGCACGAGGCTCTGTGGATGCCCGCTGTCACCACCGCGCCATAGACCTTTACCAACAGGTCTGCGGTGGGAGCGTCAGAGCCGGAAACAACCTTGCGGATGGTTTCAAGCCGGTGAACCTTGTCACCGGGATTGATGCGCTCGGGCGAATAACCCACGGCAAAATCCGCAGGAAAGCGCATGCCTGATTCTTTTTCCAGCAGGGGGATGCATTCGTCCTCGGTAACACCAGGGTATACCGTAGACTCATAGCACACCACGCAGCCCTTGGGCATATGGCGTCCAACCGTGCGGCTTGCGCCCACCACAGGCGTAAGATCTGGCTGTCGGTGGCTGTCTACCGGGGTAGGCACAGCCACGATGATCACGCCCGCCTTGGCAAGTTCGGCTGCATCGCTGGTAAAACGGGCCGTGCTGGCGGTAAGGGAAGCATCGTCAACCTCATTGGTGGCATCGTGTCCCTTGTTGAGCGCATCTACCCGCGCCACATTGATATCAAAGCCAATGACATCAAAGTGATGGGAAAGGGCAACAGCCAGGGGCAAGCCCACATAACCCAGGCCAACCACAGCCACGGAAGATTTCTTTGCCAACAGGTCTTCAAATGAAACCATCTGATTGTCCTCAATACTACTGGATTCCTTCAACGGAACCACAGACGCAATCTTGTGTGAAGTAAAAAAGTCCGCATCGCAGCGTTGGCCAACATGCCGCATGAACAGTAAAGCTGCAACACCCTTGAACACTCTGTGATCACCTGATTTTCAAGAAAAGAACAAAAATCACATGAAAATCAGCATGCTTTCCTTCAGTCTCATTCCGCTATTTCATACGGTCCGGGGCCTATGGGCCTCGGAGGAAACGAGTAGTATTCGTGCTGCCACGGAATGGGCGGCCTGCATACATTCAACGGATCTGCATTATGCAGCCGCGCCAAGGCAATGCAACAAAGAAAATTACACTAATGGCAGCGCATTGAAAAGAGAGAAATGAGCAACATCCCGCTCCACAATCAAACGCTGCACAGGCAGGCTATGGAGGTATTCCCCTTGCGTATGAAAACTGCCGCGATTCCCAGCCTTGTTAACGCCAGTTGCGCAGACGCTCAACGAACATGCGCAACCGATAGGCACCCTGCGCCGTCCCGTATCGCAGGGCGTCCACGGGGGCCACGCAGAGGGGGTACAGCACATTGAACAGCATAAACAGCCATGAAAAACCATGCTTTTTCAACAAATACATGCGCCCGGCTGCATAGCTTGCCACCTTTTGCGGCGAGGGCTGAATTTCTTTCGGCGAAGGATGGAACACACGAATTTTTGCATACCGGCGTACCTCTGTACGGGCGTACGCGTACAAAAGATAGTCGGTGTCTTCGCCGCAACCGTAGGGCAAGCCGGTTCCCGGCCCAAGCAGGGGATCAAAGCGAAGACCAGTCACGGCTTCTCTGCGATAGAACTGTACGCATGTTCCTGCCAGCTGGAACAGCCCCGCCCGGCTGACGCTCCCCTCGGGCACTCCCGAGGCATAAACATCGGGCGAGGAGGTCCACACTCCCAGCAAAGCTCCGCAAAAAGGATAGGCGGCAAACGTTTCGCGCACGCGTTCAAGGGTATCCGGCGCATACCAGCAATCATCATCAGGAAAAACTATGATGTCTGCATTGGCTTGTTCCAGCAAGACATTGCGGGCAACTGAAACTCCCTGCGGGGGCAGCATAGTACGAGTAATGGGCAAGCCGGAATGGCGGGCAAGCATATTATCCAGATAACCCGGAGGATTCTGATCTGCCAGAAGTATCCGGAAGTTTTTGTACGACTGCCCCTCAAGTGACGTAAACAGCCGGTCAAGCTCATTTGCCCGCCCAATGGTTGCCACGAGCAGATCAATAGAGGGCCCTGCAGGAGAAAGTGGTGGTAACTGTAAATTTCCCATCTTCATACAAACGGGTTATATAGCCCCAAACGCATAACGCGTCTCAAAAGAGCTTTTTCCCAACGCCCTGTTGGCTTAATTTGCACAGGCTCCGCATGATTCGGAGACATGGGCGCCTGGGCCCCCTCACGGATAAACCGGTTCACCCGATCAAAGACATTTGTTGTCTCAAGTATCCAGTTGCGACATTCAACAATTGCAGAAAGGGAACGTTCCCAAGGGTCATCGCTCAACAGCTCTTCTATCAAGGCAATGTTCGCTTCATCGCTATCTGGCTGTAAAGATGACAAAAAGCCTTTGGGAAAAAAACTGCCAAGATTCGGGGCCCCAAGATAAATGGGATAAGAAAACCCGATCAATGTATCAGAAAGCTTTTCTGTCCAAAAAAAATTGCTGTAATTGTTTTCAAGCACGAGATGGTACTTGTACGGAGCAATGGCATCTCGTTTGTCTGATATCGGGTTTCTTCCGCGACCATAAATATCAACCTTGGAACCAAGACGGGCCTGCAACTTTTCTACAAATGCAATTCTTTTGCGCTGTGCAGTTGTGTATGTTTTAGTCGAACAGATGACAGAAAGCATCTTTTCCTTTGCAGGAATGGACATGTTTCGAAAGTCATCAAGCTTGCTGAACTCGCTTGAATAATTGCCACTGACTGTTTCCACACCGTAGTGCCAGTTAAGACATGGGTTTTCTATCAGCACAGTGCCAGACGGAACGCTCTTAATAGTAAAAGGCGAAACAATTCTACCAAATTGTCGCAAATATGATGCAGGATATGGTTTTACTTCTGGAGGTTCTGTAATAAAAAGTATACGCCTTTCTTTTGGCACAGAAGTTACTGTATTAGTGTACGGCTCATCAAAAACAACCAACCACTGTGCATTGGTATCATTAGTATTTATCTGAATATCACAGTCAGCCATTCGCCCATGACCATCCAAAGTCTGCCGCATCCAAGGCCACGGAACATGGATAGTTGAAAAAACACAATTTTTCATTGAAGCCATCATTATAAAACTCCTGTCAAAACAAGCAACAAACAATGCACGAATATAGCTTAACTTATATTTCTTAATTTCTCGCGCAAAGCCATGGCGCATTTCCTTAATGGCAATAAAAACAAATTAACATTCAGGGGGTCTATCAAAATCGCTTTAAGATACCAGCCACATGCTTTGGCATACTGCCGTCCGGTAAAAGCCGCGACAACGGCACAGCGAAAGGCCAGAGCAGATCTTGCCCTGCGCCTAATCTTGCTTGGCACATCAGGATCTGCGAGATGCATCTGCATGACGTTCAGTTCATTTTCAATCGCAGCCTGAAAGTCGCTACTGGCAGAATCCCCCCGCAGCCTGAATCGCAAAACCTGACGGTTTGCATACACAATACAATTTCCACGCAAGACCCGCAAAAGAAAATCCCTATCCTCAGCGTGAGTAAATAGGGGATTAAACTGGCATCCTACAGGCAGTGCCGAGCGGCGAAGACAAAATGTTCCAACTGGCAAAAAATCATGAACCAGCATATCGTGCCACGCGCAACCCGTAGCCAAATAGTTCTTCCAGGGAATCTCTTTAACAATATTGGTTTTATCCTCGAAGCGTATGGCGCTCCCCCATGCAAGAACACACTCAGGTGCCGCCAGCAAGGCATTTACCCAACACTCAAACGCGGTTGGCTCCAGCACGTCATCTGCATCAAGAAAGACAACAAAAGGGCCACAAGCTTGACTCAGCCCCACATTGCGAGCAATGGCAACACCTGCGTTTTCTTGTCTGATTGCACGAAACCGTGCGTCTCGTTGACAATACTGCTCTGCTACAGAAAACGTACCATCTGTAGAACCATCATCGACAATGATACATTCCCAATCGTTAAATGTTTGCGACAATACAGATTCGCAAGCCTCATGAAGATATCCATTGACATTATATGCAGGAATAATTACTGAGATAGTGTCCATAATTTACAACTTAAGGAGCAATTGTGGATAGTATAGATGTTGTTATTCCCCTGTACAATTGCACATCATATATTGAATACGCAATTTATTCCGTACAGCGTCAAGTAATGGCGGTGGATAAAATAATTGTGGTCAACGACGGCTCGACAGATGACGGGCCGCTTAAAGTAACTAAACTGGCTCAAAAAGACAAGCGCATAATCCTGCTTAACGGCACAAATCAAGGTGCAAGTGCCGCGAGAAACAAGGGAATTACTGCATCAGAAGCAGAATTTATAGCATTCCTTGATGCGGATGACATGTGGGATCCACAAAAAATAAATAAACAGGCACCATTTTTATCCAATTCGAAGTTATCTTTTGTTCATACCCAAGCTTCAGCAATTGACATATATGGTAAACCCATTTTAACCACCCTATATAAAACTAACATTTACGCACCGAGCTTTGACAACATCCGTCTGGGCATTTACTCTGTCATAGGTTCTGCCTCGTCGGTTGTCACCCGTCGCAAGTTGCTTCTTGACGCAGGTCTTTTTGATCAGGATCAACACTTTGGTGGAGAAGATTGGGATATGTGGGCAAGACTGGCACAGTACGGACCAGCCCACCTTGTTGACGAACCACTCACAAAAATCCGACTGGTGCCGAATAGCCATCAACGAACCATGAGCGCTGAAGTACGTGCCCGTTCCCGCCTGCACAGCCGTATTATGGTTGCCTCACACTGGCAGGACGATGCTATTTTTCTGAAAAAACACCGGATTGAAGCTCGCAAAGAAGCCTGGGCAATCATGCGCTGGTTATTGCTTAAGCCTAAAGAATTGTGTGGTTTTTACCTATATCTTCATCATCATGAAAAAATCGCAGGAAGAACAATCGTCAAAGGGGCCTTCGATTTTATTGCGCTTCTTTGCACTGGATTATTTCAAACAATTTGCAGCATCATACGGTCTCCTAGCGAATGCAAACGATTGCTGCACAGACTCATTGATGAACATCGCAAATAGTTAATAAATCCAGCAAATATGACTCTTACAATAAAGAACAATATGACACCATACATCTCCATAATTACAGCAACAAAAAATGCTGAAAGCACCCTCTCCAATCTTTTAAAAAGCATTGAAACTCAGAGTGCTACAAATTTTGAGCTTGTTGTCCAGGATGCAATTTCAACTGATGGTACACTGGAAATCCTTGCCAACGCAACACACCGCCTGCCTGCGGTGCAAATAACCTCTGAACGTGACCTTGGTATTTACGATGCTTGGAACAAAGCTGTACGCAGAGCAAAAGGACAGTGGTTATTGTTCTTGGGAGCAGATGATCATCTGGCCGAAAAAGACGTATTAGAGAAAGCCAGCAACACTCTCCAAGCCCAGCCTGACAATATTACTTTCGGCGCTGGGGCAGTGCGTATGGTGGACAACCTTGACAACTGCACGCTTTATGCAAAGCCAGTGTTGAACGGGGGACGCTCAAGATTAAAATACATCGCCCCTGCAGCGTTTCCCGGATTGTTTATCAGGCGGGATGTTGCCGAGAGCAATCAGTTTGATGCCAGCCTGAAAATTAGCGCTGACTACGATTTTTTATGCAGATCGTGGGACGATCAGAAAGCTGTCGGCCTGGATTTTGATGTTTGCATCATGCTTGAGGGGGGGATTTCGTCAGACCCTGCAAACCAGTTCTCCGCCGCATGGGAGAACGCGCGTATTGCTGCCCGACATTTCCACAACGTGTGGGAGATTGATCGAGCGAGAATGCTTATCAAGGCAGGTCTGGTGAGTACCGCTTTCCGTACATTGGGACCTGAAAGAGGTGCCGCCCTACTGGACAAAATACGTCAACTGCGTGGGTTGCCACCCTGTTGGAAAAAATAAGATCTAAAATTTTGATTGGTGGTGGTTCGGCTTGGTTGGACAGGTTAACAACTTCGATACGCCTCAACACGGATTGTACCTGCGCCGCTTTTAAGTCGAGTTTTTGTGCATGCACACACATGGGCCAACTATCTTAAAAAATTGTCGTTACTAGGGTCGAACCAAGCTTGAGCTAACAGATGTAACAACTTCCAAAATTTTTTTCTGAAAATCCTCCTTGGTCCATTTAGCAACCTGTGCATAGCCATTGCTTATAAGACGCTGCCGCAAACCCGGCTCAGATGCAATCCGAGAAATTGCATGAGCGATTTCCCCGGGATTTTTAGGATTGATATAAAGAGCTGCATCGCCATAGCGTTCTGGCATTCCATAAATTCCTGAGACAATTACTGGGCAGCCATATTGCATAGCTTCCAAGGGAGGTATGTTCGTTGGCCCAAAAAATGTTGGCATCACCAACGCAAATGCATTTTTATAAAACCACACAACATCCGCATCAGGCACATATCCAAGAATATGCACCCGATTTTCGAGCCCTGCGTCTCTAACAGCATTGCGGACAGGACCAAAAGCATTTTTATCTGTCGTTCCGGCAAAAACACAGTGCAGCGGCAAATCACTTGGCAGTAGCGAAAGTGCCTGAATTATTGCCATGTGATTTTTATGAGGCCAAAATTGTGCCGGATAAAATATAAACGGGTCGTGATCACCAGCAAAGGATTGTGGGGGAGATGTTGACTCTACGAGGAGAGGGCTGGCAACGAAAGGCAAAATGTGTACCTTGTCTGCCGAAATGCCATAGCTTTCAATAAGCTGTTGCTTTCCAACATTTGAATCTACAAGTACAGCGGCAGCATTTCTCGCATGGCGACTAAAGAGCTTTTCCCTTGCTTCGTATTCCGCGGGTGCGCCAACTTCAGGAAATGAGCTTTCATAACGGTGCATAAGGTCGTGCACAGGACCAATTACGCGAATGTTTTTTGAAAGAGGATTATATGACTGTTCCAACGATATGCAAATATCTGGCTTCCATGCACGAGCAGCACGAATAAGGGCATCAAACTCCAGCCAGTCTTTTATCCTGTCGCTTTTTAAAATTTTATTTGCAACTCTAGCAATCTTCATGACAACACGAAGTAATTGCACAAAATACCATTTTGGCTTCGCATGCAAATAAGGCAACTTTTCTACAAAGCCATCGAGTGCGGCACTGTTATACCAGAAGCAAATTTCATATTGATCTTTGGGCAGTTTTGCCAAAGCCTCTAGCAGAGAAGCTCCGTACTGAAAGCTCCCTCCGCCTTCCCGCTCCATCCGACTGATAACTGCTATGCGAATCTTCATTTTTTCAGCGCCATCCAGACAGTATAAGCGTACGCGGATTGCAGCCGCATGCTTTCAATCGCTCAAGCACGAAGCCCGTTTCCTGCCGATAGTCTTTATCTTTATACAGCAGATTGTAATAACGCGCGTAGTCACCAAATACTGACATTCTGATCTCCAGGATTATCTTCTGAACGCGGCCACCACATCGCACACGCGATGTATATCATCATTCGACAAACCGCTCCCGCTTGGCAGATAAAAGCCATTATCTGCTAACATATCAGAAACAGGATACGCACCGCGACAATCGCAACCGTATTTCTCAAGCGCAGGCTGACGATGCATGCCGTTGAAGAACAGGCGGGTGTCTATGGCCTGCTCCTTGAGGTACGCAACGAGTTCATCACGCGAACGGCCATATTCAGGCGTAACAGCAAGCCCATTCATCCAGAACACATTCTCGCCACCAGGCTGATCCTGTTGCAGACAAACACCTTGAATTTCAGCCAGGCGCTCTCGATAAAGTAGCCCGTGTGCTTGGCGCTGCTGCTTGAGGTCATCGGCCCGTTCGGTCTGTGCAAGGCCTATTGCCGCGTGGATATTACTCATACGGTAATTAAAGCCAATATCCGCATGAAGATAGGTACGCGGCGCATCCAGAGGGAAACAAAGATTTTTGTAGTAACGGCAGGCCTGGGCAAGGTCGTCATCATCTGTGACTACCATGCCGCCCTCACCTGTAGTTACATTTTTATTGGCAAAAAAGCTGAATCCTGCAATGCGGGAAAGACCGCCAGCCCGCTTACCGCCAAAAGAGGCACCGTGGGCTTCGGCCGCATCTTCCAAAAGGATAATATTTTTGTCAGCACAGATACTTTCAAGAGCGGCCATGTCGCAGGGATTACCAAAAATATGCACAGGCATGACAACCTTGGTGCGCGGGGTAATTTTTGCGGCCACGGCGGCTGGCGAAATATTCCAGGTTTCCGTATCGGCATCCACAAAAACCGGCATTGCCCCGGTGTAGCAAACAGCGAGCGCGGAGGCCATCATAGTAAAATCGGGGATGATAACTTCATCTCCCTTGCCCACTCCAAGAGCAACAAGGGCCAGATGCAGGGCGACCGTGCCATTGCTCACGGCGATACCGTGCTTAACACCGCAGTACTGGGCAAAGGCTTCTTCAAAGGCCTTAACGTATTTGCCAGCAGAGGAAATCCAGCCAGTGGAAACAGCCTCAGTTACATAGGCCAGTTCATTGCCTGCCAAAAGCGGTTCGCAGACAGGAAGAAATTTAGCCAAGAAAGCCTCCAAATGGCATGAAAACTATCAATGAAGTGCCCGACCAAAGTCAGTTTATCCAAACATTAAATTTTCGCACCAAGCACAAAATTCAAAGACAAACAGCACCTGCAACTCAAAATCAGCGCTGTAAAATTTCAACTGGTGCATGCCAGCTTACATTTGAAAGTGTTTTGTTTGCCCACAAAATTAGTTCTTGCGAAGGCATCTCATGATCAAAGTATGTTCTGCGTGTAACCCACATTCTAAAATCAGAAAAGTTCAGCAGGGCCGTAATATAGCTAATCCTTAATTGTTCTACACTCGCGCGTAAATCAATGCCCAATTTGCACAACAAATTATCCCCAAACAAATATTTTGGCGGTAATATACAATTTCTGAAAGCATCATATAACTGTGTTGCCGCAAAAAAAACTGAACGTTTGCGCAAATACTCGAATGTAAGCCTGCTGTCTGGCATTCTATGATACACTGAGGCATCAGGGTGAAGCAAAAAAAGCCAGTTATCTTTAAGCTTCAAACTCGGTCCAGTCTCCCCCCCCCCTGAAAAAGCACATTTGGCATGCAATCAGGTTCGAATCCTTCAAGTTCTTCAAGCGCCTTACGTCGAATACTGTAATTACAGCCAAAGACTAGTTGAGGATTTGCAATAAAAGTTGGCGTTTCAACACCTTCAAGCAATGAATAATATACATTAATTTTTATTCCAGAAGTATCCTGGCTCCACAACATGTCAAACCAGATTGGCAACGGAGAGGTAAACTTACCAATGTTATTTCCGCTCACCAAGCCGAGTCTCGCATTAGTTGAGAATGCGTTATCAATGGCGGCCAGCCAGCTAGGGAAAGCTTCAATATCGTCATCACAAAAAACTAAAATTTCGGCCCTTGCAGCCCTCCAGCCCGCATGCCGAGCAGCTGAGAGCGACTGATCCCGCTCATAAACAACTCGAAAAAAACGAAACCGACTTTTATAACTGTCGCAAATAGAATCCGTTTCGTCGGAGCAATTATTGTTTACAACAATAATTTCAAAATAATTATTACTCAAAGTCTGTAGACAAAGAGATTCAAAAAGGCCCGGAAGCATGTCCGCGCGATTATATGTCGGAATAATCACTGAAAGCCTGATTTGACCCACATCATTACTACCAAAGCAGGAAAAATCAGGTGAAGCCCCTCCCCCCTGCATCCGCTGCTGCTTGCAAAGAACGACTGCAATAAATTCCGCCACCCGAAAAAATTTTCGTTCAAGCGCCCATACACCAGCATTTCTGAACAGAGAGCCAAGAGGCAACTTACTCAACAAAAAAAATATACTGCACAGAAGAGTTTTCGGTATTAACTTTATCCAGCGCTTGATAGGACCAGGCAAAATATTTTTCAAGCTAAGTTTAGCCATGCAAAAATCTCCTAATTTTCACAAACAATCAACTAAACAGCAATAGTTGCATAAAAAATATACATAACGAGCCCTGTCGCTAATCACATGTTCAACTAAAGATGCAATTGCGCAATCATGTTAAAGAAAGGTAGATAGCAAGCTTATAACAGAGTGTTGTTTTACTCCTGAAAGTAAGAGCACCGACCAAGCCTTGCACAGCTTATTCAGATGCAGCCGAAATAAGCTGTGCAAGGGGGGAATTTCTGGATGATCATCGGGTTCTGTAAACCTAAAGTCTAGCGAGTGAAAGCTATTAAAGTCCTCCCAAAATTTCCTTTAAAAGCTCCAACACCATCATTGTCTGCACCCAGCCGGACTGCATGTTCAAATGTAGAATTTTTAAGCACCCAAGCTTCAATCGAGTCTACTGTCCAGCCCGCCAAGCTCTCTGCAAACCACTGCTCATGTGAATCTGCCATTTCAAAAAACAAAACAGACTTCGTTGCATCATCAAGAAGATGCAACATGTGCTCTGCGACACCAGGAATGCGGCCTGTAACAAAATGATGCATTATACTTAAACAACAAACTGCGTCATACTGTTCGCAAGTTGTCAAAAAACGCACAATCTCATTTTTAAAAATTTTATTTCGCGTTTTTTCAAAAAATATATTACCTACCATAATCGCTGTATTGTCTTTTTCAACACCAAACGCGTCATATCCAGCCTTACCAAACTCGTTAACAAACCAACCATAGTAAGAGCCGAGATCCAAAACTGACCTTGCATCGGAACAGTTTTTCTTTAAAAAAGAATGCATTTTTCCAAAACGATCCGAACAACGACGAGCCAGCACCCAACGACTTTCAAGTTCAGGGCACGCCAAAGGCTGGTAAAGGATGCGGTCACCATCTTCCCACTGCAAATTCTCCAAAAGAAATTGAACTGGTGTCCTTGTAATTTTTTTCTTTAAAATTTTTGCCTTGATATGACTTTTCCCAGACGCGACTGCAAATGCACACCGATGATTACCTTGTATAAGCTGATAACAGTCAGAGTCTTGAATCGGCGCCAACTCTATAATTTCACCATCCTTGGAGTGCCCCTCGGACAAAAATCCATCTACTGACTCATTTTTATAAAGCTTTACAAAGCGTTGTGCGCAATTTAATATTTTGTCTTCAGAGGTAATTTTCGGAAAATACTCTCCAAAAAGCTCAATGCAATCTCTAGCATTAATGTAATAGTCAGTTTTTTTAAATATCTCATCGTCGAATATACTATCGCCAATTTTATCATACTGCTTCAACAAAAGCGCATGCGGCCCATCTTCTACACGAGTGGAAGGACGCACGAAATTTCCAGTCATCAATGAATACTTATACCCAGGAAGGTCATTTTCACCCCCAAGGAGAATCTTTTTTAACGGCACTTCTTTGACAACTGAACGGCTAAATAACATCTTCGCCCTCTCCAAACCTAGTGGTTAAATAATCATAAAATGTCATCATACCGCTTTCCCTATCGCCGTTAATTCCATAGTATGTCAATTTATGCACTGCGGACATTTCGAGAATATCCTCAAATCGACTTTGATTAAATGGCTTTGATAGTTCAAGCTGCAATACATGTGGTGGCACACTACTATAGAATGGAATACTCTCCCATTCTTTCCAGAGCACTTTATAATTCTCTATGAGATTAGAAAAAATTAAATGCAAAATGTAGTAATGAGCTAAGTAATCATAATTTTTCCAGTACTCTAATAGTGCATCAAGCGATGCTCGAACAAGCTCTTGCCCCTTAGCTGCATGCAGATACCAAACAGACCCCAGTATTCTGCTCCCACCTAAAAGGCTCTCAGGAGGGCAGGAAAACCAAAAAAAAGGTGCAGTAAAAAACGCATCTGGGGGCCGTTTTGTGAGCAACACGGTGGCATCAATCCATGTCCCTCCATATTTACGCAGCAACATCAACCGGACTATATCAGAAAAATGGGCCTCAGGTATTATTTTCTTTTCGTATTTATCCCAGACATATGCCGGAAGATCAACATAGTTACAAACAGTATCTCGACTGAGCACAACATGCCTTTTGTGCGCGAGATTATGAGAAACAGATTTGACACACACCTTGACTATCGGAGGAGCATTTTCGATCCCCTGTCCCCAAAATTGCCAGACATAATCCACATCAGCCCTTTCGACCCTTTTTGTGGGGGTTGGGATATACTGAATTTGTCTGTTCAGAGATTGCATAATCCTGTCTTCTGCAATAGCAGCCTCAACGAATCGACAGGCTCGAGAAGACATCTGCAAAGCCCGCAATCCAATCTTCAATCTCTTTACAGCATTAGATATCACAGCCATTCAGCTTGCTCCACGTAAAGTCTGGATAAACCAAACCCATTCCGGCGTCCGGGATCTTTCCATTTTTATAATAATCTGTTTCAACTATTTCTATTGACAGCAGGACATCCCAACTCTTCAAAAAGACACGATTTGCATAGGCGCCAAGTGAAACAGTGTATATTCCTGGTGCAAGATAATTTTTTTCCAACGTTGCAACCAACCGATCGCCACCATTGATCTCAAAGCCATTACCTTCCATCAAAAGGCTACTCACGGTAAGAATACGGCTTTCATTTGATGACACTGCAACGTTAAAATTCATCTGTGAAAGAAAAAAATCGCTCTTCTCAAAATCGAATCTAAAAATAATATCTTCGCCTACTTTAAATTTTACAACTTGATTTCCATGAACATCAGTGCTGTAAAATCTAAATTTATGACCTTGAAGCTCACACTCTGTTTGCGCAACATCAATCGCATTGTGCCCAATATAATTTTTTATTGCGGCATTATTGTCTGAAAATCCGCGCACCATGCCCTTATCAACAACAAAAATTGAACTGCACAAATTTTCAACAATGGCTAGATTATGACTTACAAGCAAAACGGTGTGTCCATCGTCGCTCTTACTTTTTTCCATTTTTTTTATGCATTTCTTCTGAAACTCGGCATCACCCACAGCCAGCACTTCATCCACAATAAGTATTTCAGGCTCCAGATGGGCCGCCACGGCAAAGGCAAGCCGCACATACATTCCGGAGGAATAGCGCTTCACGGGGGTATCCAGAAACTTCTCCACCCCGGCAAAATCCACTATTTCATCAAACTTGCGGCGAACTTCGGCCCGACTCATGCCTAGAATGGCGCCATTGAGAAAAATATTTTCCCGGCCCGTCAGCTCCGGGTGAAAGCCCGTGCCAACTTCGAGCAGGCTGGCTACCCGGCCCCGCAGGGTAATGCGCCCGGTTGTCGGCTCGGTAATGCGCGAGAGCAGCTTGAGCAAGGTGGATTTTCCCGCGCCGTTGCGCCCGATAATCCCCACGCGGTCACCCGGCATGATGTCAAAATTCACATCCTTGAGCGCCCAGAATTCTTCCTGACTCTGCCCGCCCCTGCTGAGTAGGCGTTTGGGCAGCTTAAAAAGTTCCTCACGCAAAGACTTGTAGCGGGTCTGCCCTTCGTGTCGGATGGTATAGCTCTTGCCGAGCCCTTCAACTGATATGATGGGTTTCATCTACTCGTCCTATATAACGTCCGCAAAAGTGCGTTCAGTATTGCGAAAAGTTCTGATGCCGCAAAATAGCAGTACAACCGCGTAGCCCACGCTGATGGAGAGCGCCCGAACAGGGCATTCCATGCTGCCAAGCACAGCCCACCGAAAACCATCAATAACGCCGACCATGGGATTGCACTCGTAAAGCAGACGCCACTTCTCCGGCACAATGCCTGACGAAAAGCCCACGGGCGACAGATACAGGCCGAACTGGGTAATGAAGGGAACAATGATGCGGAAGTCACGGTACGTTACGTTAAGCGCGCAAAGTATAAGCCCCGGCCCCAATGCAACAAGGGCGGCGAGTAAGGTCAGGGGCAAAACAGCCAGAACTTGCACGGGTGGCACATACTGATAGAACACCATCATCAATGCCAGCAGCACAAAAGAAATAACAAAGTCCACTACAGCTACGCCCATGGTCGCAGCGGGGACGATAATCCTGGGGAAATAAACCTTGGAAATCAGATTACTGTTGGCAACCAGACTGTTGGCAATGGCAGCGATAGCCGTGGCGAACATCTGCCAGGGGAGCATGGCCACAAAAACCATCAGTGGATATGGAGCCACGCCTTCGGAAGGCAGTTTTGCCACCTTTGCAAACACAAACGTAAAGGCCGCCATAGTCAGCAAAGGGCGCAGCACAGCCCACAAAATACCCACCACGGTCTGCTTGTACTGCACAGCCACATCGCGCCATGTCAATATGAGAAAAAGCTCCCGATAACGCCACAGGTCTTTCCAGTATTGCCGCTCTGCGCGACCGGCCTCAATGACAAGCTCGTGAGCCATAAACGCTAATAACCCCGCTTATGCTGGTTTTGCAAAAAATCGCTGTACGCATCGCCCAGGCCTTCCTCAAGCCCAACGCGGGGTTTCCACCCCATGCCCAAAAGCTTGCCCGAATCCATGAGCTTGCGGGGCGTACCGTCCGGCTTGGCAGAATCAGTATCGATCTCGCCGTTGAAGCCCACAACCCTGGCAATAAGCCGGGCAACTTCCATAATGGTGCATTCCTGCTGGCAGCCCACATTCACGTGTTCAAAGTCAGAATAGTTCTCGAGCAAAAACACGCAGGCTTCCGCCATGTCGTCCACGTGTAAAAATTCTCGCAACGCCTTGCCTGTACCCCAAATGGTCACCTTGGCGGCTCCGCCTTCCTTTGCCTCGTGAAAGCGGCGAATCAGCGCAGGGATTACATGGCTGTTTTCCGGATGATAGTTGTCTCCAGGGCCATACAGATTGGTAGGCATAGCGCTGATGGCGTCAAAGCCATACTGCTTGCGGTAGGCCTGGCACATCTTGATGCCCGAGATTTTAGCCAGTGCGTAAGCATCATTGGTTGGCTCCAGCGGCCCGGTAAGCAGAGACTCTTCCTTAATGGGCTGCGGGCACAACTTGGGGTAAATGCATGACGACCCAAGAAACAGCAACTTTTTACAGCCGTTGCGGTATGCGCTGTCGATGACGTTGTTCTGGATTTGCAGATTTTGATAAATGAATTCTGCAGGATATGTGGCATTGGCGTGGATGCCCCCCACCTTGGCGGCGGCAAGGATCACCACATCAGGCCTGTGCTGGGCAAAAAAAGCCCGCACCCCGGCCTGATCGCACAGATCCAGTTCCGCATGGGTGCGTGTGAGCTGCCGCTCATACCCAGAGCGCGTCAAGGCACGGCACAGGGCGCTACCTACAAGCCCCCTGTGCCCCGCCACATAAACCAGAGCATCCTTGAGCATGGCCTACTCGTTATGGCTGAAGGTTTTAAATCCCGCCACCTTGCACACGGCGTCGCGCATGCTCAGGGCAAGATCTTCGCGCGCCATTTCGGCCACCATGTCTTCAAAAGATGTTTTCGGCTCCCACCCCAGCTTTTCCTTGGCCTTGGCCGGTTGGCCCAGCAATGTTTCCACTTCTGTGGGGCGGAAGTAGCGCGGGTCAACGCGCACAATAACATCGCCGGGCTTGAGATGGCATTCCAGCCCCTGACGGTTGCCAGCAACCTGCTGCAAGCGGCTCACGTCAACGCTTGTTACGGTGCCGGTTTCTTCCACGCCAGTGCCCTGCCAGCTGAGGCAGACGCCAAGTTCTGCGGCTGCGGCATTGACAAAATCGCGCACGGAAAACTGCCGTCCGGTGGCGATAACAAAATCATCGGGCTTTTCCTGCTGCAACATAAGCCACTGCATTTCAACGTAATCGCGCGCGTGACCCCAGTCGCGCTTGGCATCCATGTTGCCGAGGTACAGGCAATCCTGCAAGCCAAGCACCATGCGCGACATGGCGCGGGTGATCTTGCGGGTCACAAAGGTCTCACCACGGATGGGCGATTCGTGATTGAAAAGGATGCCGTTGCAGGCATACATGCCGTAAGCTTCGCGATAGTTGACCGTAATCCAGTAGGCATAAAGCTTGGCGCAGGCATAGGGAGAGCGGGGATAAAACGGTGTTTTTTCCGTCTGCGGCACTTCCTGCACCAGCCCGAAAAGTTCAGAGGTCGAGGCCTGATAAAAACGCGTGGTCTCCGTGAGCCCAGCAATGCGAATGGCCTCGAGCAGGCGTAAGGTTCCGAGGGCGTCCACATCCGCAGTGTATTCGGGGGACTCAAAAGAAACCTGCACATGGCTCTGCGCAGCCAGATTATACACTTCGTCCGGCTTCACTTCCTGCATAAGGCGCACAAGATTGCTGGAGTCGCTTAGGTCTCCGTAGTGCAAGACAAAGTGCCGCCGATTGACATGCGGGTCTTCATACAGATGATCAATGCGGTCGGTGTTGAACAACGAGGCGCGCCGTTTGATGCCGTGCACCTCGTAGCCCTTCTGCAACAGAAACTCCGCAAGGTAAGCCCCATCCTGTCCGGTGATGCCAGTTATAAGCGCTTTTTTCATAATTTTAGTATATTATCGTTTTAATGGTGAAGCTACGAGGGCTGAAACTCTCTGCTGCCAGCTAAGAGGCGGGTAAAATACCTTGCAAGACTACCATTGTCCACTGGTCAAAACAGCAGTCGTGCTGCAGCCATACTGGCAGCCGTGTTACCCTTCCCGCCCGTATACATCTGCAAAGCGCACGATATCGTCCTCACCGAGATAGGAGCCTGACTGGATTTCAATAAGCACCAGAGGAATAACACCTGGATTTTTCAAACGATGCATGGTGCCAACAGGTATGTAGGTCGACTGGTTTTCCGTGAACAGCTTAACCAGATCGCCGTTGGTCACTTCTGCCGTGCCACTCACTACGACCCAATGCTCGGCGCGGTGGTGGTGCATCTGCAAAGAAAGCTCGGCACCGGGGTTCACAATGATGCGCTTGACCTGAAATCGCCCGTCCATGACAAGGGTTTCATAGCTGCCCCACGGGCGGTACACCAGGGGATGTTGCCTGCATTCGGGCCGCTGTGCGCTTTGCAGGCGGCCAACAATCTTTTTGACGTCCTGCACACGGTCGCGCGGTGCAACAAGCACGGCATCCTGCGTTTCCACCACCACGAGCCCGCTCACGCCTATGGCCGCCAGCAGCCTGTGGTTGGCGTTAAAATAGCAATCCTCGGCACCCTCGGTCATGACATCGCCAGAGCATACGTTGCCGGCGGCGTCTTGCTGCCCTATCTGATAAAAGGCTTCCCACGAGCCAAGGTCGCTCCAGCTGACGCCCAGCGGCACAACAGCCGCCAGACCCGTTTGCTCCATGACCGCATAGTCTATGGAATCAGACGGGGAGGAAAGGAATGCCTCGCTGTCCGGGCGGGAAAATGCCTGATCATCCTTGCGGCCCTTCCAGGCGGCATTGCAGGCGGCGTATATCTGGGGGGCAAAACGTTCCAACTCTTTCAGATACACAGAAGCCCGCAGCAGAAACATGCCGCTGTTCCACGAATAGCCGCCTCTGGCCAGCATGCCCGTAGCTTTGTCCGCATCGGGTTTTTCCACAAAACGGGCAACCCTGTAGCCATTGGCCCCAAGGGCCGCGCCCTGTTCGATGTAGCCAAAACCGGTTTCCGGGCCGGTGGGGGCGATGCCAAAGGTGACAATATACCCTTGTTCCGCCAGGGCCGCCGCATTTTTTACGCCCTTAAAAAATGCATCTTCATCACCAATGGCATGGTCAGAGGGCAATACCAGCATGGGCGGATCTGCGCCGTCTTCCGTCAGGGCAAATGCCGCCAGTGCAATAGCCGGCGCAGTATTGCGCGGTGCAGGTTCCAGCAGAATTTTGCCATGGACGCCGCATTGGTACAGTTCGGCGGTCACATAAAAACGGTGAGCCTCATTGCACACAATAACAGGCTCCAGGCTGTCCGGCGTGTGCTGCGCCCGCATCACGGTATCCCTGAACAGCGTTTTCCCGCCGCCCAGATCCACAAACTGCTTTGGGTATGTCTCGCGCGAGAGCGGCCACAAACGTGTACCGCTACCTCCGCACAGAATCACAGGGGCAATATTCTGCATAAATTTCCTCACCATTGCGTCAATGCTGGAACGCCGATCTGACACACCGCCAGAAGGGTCAACGAGCCCATGCTACGTCATCCCCCGCCCTCAAACAAGCGCCGGCGGCCGTGCCTATTGGGGACCGCTAAAGGTTACCTCAGGCAGGTATGGCCCCTCCCTGTTCTTCCAGAAACCGCAGTATTTCAGCCGTTTTTTCTTCCGTTAGTACGCGGTTCCCCCTGCTCTCCACATTCAGGCGCAACAGGGGTTCGGTATTGGACATGCGCAGATTGAAACGCCAATCGGCAAATTCCAGATTAACGCCGTCAATGCTGTCTTCGTGCAAAGCCGAAGCCGCATAACGATCCCTCACCTGCCGCATGAGCGCGGGTGCATCCTGCACCCGGCGGTTGATTTCACCACTGCACGGATAGGCCTCCATGCGTTCTGCCACCAGCGCGGCCAGGGGCTTGCCCGTGCGATGCAGCAACGAGGCCACCAGCAGCCAGGGCAGCATGCCCGAATCGCAGTAGGCAAAATCGCGAAAATAATGATGCGCGCTCATCTCGCCGCCATACACGGCATCTTCGGCGCGCATGCGTTCCTTCATGAAGGCGTGTCCGGTCTTGCCCATGACGGGCTGCCCGCCTGCGGCCTGCACCACCTCTCGGGTGTTCCAGTACACTCTGGTGTCGTGCACCACCTTGCCGCCAGGCACACGCAGCAGCAGCTCCCGCGCCAGCAGGCCTATACAGTAGTAACCTTCAATAAAATTGCCGTCCGCGTCATAAAAAAAGCAGCGGTCAAAATCGCCGTCCCAGGCAACGCCCATGTCCGCACCAGATTCGCGCACGGCAGCGGCTGTAGCCGCACGGCGTTCCGGCAGCAGGGGGTTGGGCACGCCATCGGGAAAAGTTCCGTCCGGCTGCATCTGTCGGCAGACAAATTCAAAGGGCAACGAGGCCATCAGATCTTTCAGCACTAGTCCGGCGCAGCCATTACCCGCATCAGCCACAATCTTCAGGGGCTTGCGTCCAGCAATTGGTGCAAGCTGCGCTGTACCACTGTATTCCAGCAGCCAGGCCACATAGTCAGCACGGAACGAGGCATGGTGCAGAGGGGAGACTTCAAGGGACTCGGCAGAGTCGCCGTTTTCGGCAAGAATGGCCTCCACGCGGTCGCGCAGGGCAAACAGGCCGGAATCGCCGCTGATGGGTATGGCCCCGCCGCGCACCAGCTTGAAGCCGTTTTCGTCCGCCGGATTGTGGCTGCCCGTAATCATGACGCCCGCGCCAAAGGGCTGGTTGGCGGCGGCATAATAGATTTCTTCCGTGCCGCACATGCCGATGTCCGTTACCTGCGCCCCGGCCTCACGCAAACCAAAGGCCAGCGCATCACGCAGTTCGGGGCCGGAAAGCCGGGCATCACGGCCAATCACAATGCTTTTTGCGCCCAGTATTTCAACAACGGCCCTGCCCAGTGCGCGCGCCAGCGGCGCATTGAGAACACCCGGCACACGGCCCCGGATATCGTAGGCTTTGAAGCATGAAAGTGAATTGCCCATGACGTCCCTCTTCTGAATTATATTGATGCATTGCCCTTTTCATTCCAGACCAAAAGAACAATGCATATCTTTTATCCAACTTGCAGCCCGATTGCCAATGTATTTTGACGCATACAGGCTCCGTACGGAATCTGACCGCCGTGCATACAAAACCTCAAAGTCCGCACAGCTGCCTTTACGGACATGTAACGCATAAAAAAGGGGCCACGGTATTATCCGTAACCCCTTGATATTGTGGTGGAGAAGAAGGGATTTGAACCCTCGACCCCCGCCTTGCGAAGGCGATGCTCTCCCAGCTGAGCTACTTCCCCACAATGGAAAGCTTAACGCAGGAAATGAGCAATAGGCAAAACCGCACGACTTGTCAAGCCTTTCTCCTGTTCAGCTGTGCATCCAGCCTCCGCCGCCTGTCAGGCAAAAGTTTCGATAATCTGCTGAATACGTTGCTCATAGCCGTGCTGCGCGCGCAGATGCTCGCGCCATGCCCGCCGCAGATCATACGCAGCTTGCGGATGCGCCCGAAACCATGCGCGCTTGACCATAAAGTCGCTCAGCCCGCGCAATGTCATGGGTTCGGTCAATTCCGCAGGGAAGATTTCCAATCCAGATGTGGCATCACTGAGCAGCAATCCGCCGCTGGCCCAAACGTCAAAATGGCGCTGACTCAAGCTGTGCGGCAACAGGAGGCTCGTTACGTTCAGCACGGCTTCTGCCCGCGCATACACTTCGGGCAGTGCCGTATAGTAATCCACTGGCGGCAGTATTTCCGTGCCAGGCAGCAGGGGCTTCCAGCCGTCATCGCCGATGACGCGCAGCCCGCCCTTGCCAGC
Source organism: uncultured Desulfovibrio sp. (assembly GCF_902477725.1). Lineage (NCBI taxonomy): Bacteria > Pseudomonadati > Thermodesulfobacteriota > Desulfovibrionia > Desulfovibrionales > Desulfovibrionaceae > Desulfovibrio > uncultured Desulfovibrio sp. Next base: position 147,003 of record NZ_CABSIF010000009.1, read on the forward strand.
CCCTGCGGCTAAAAGCCAGCGTTTTCTGTTGGCCTGCGCGCAACGCTCGGCCCCGAGGCCCGGACGGCGCACATCATAACCAGGCCACGGCCTGCCCCCCAGTTTGTCGTGCCACCAGAAAAAATGCGGCGCATTCTGCGGCCCAGTGCTGGCCTCAAGCAGCGCTGCGGCCTCAGCCTCCAAAGCTTGCGGCACACTGGCCGCAGCAAAAAAGCGCTCTTTTTCAGGAAAGGCGGAACGCCCCACAAACAGGGGCGGCTCCATATTAATTGATGACGGAGCAAAGCTCGGCAGATCGCGCCACATATGTGGTGCAACAGCCAGGGGCAGATGAAAAACCTGGCCCGCGCCATGTTCTCTAAGGCCGTGCGCAAAGCTGACATCCGTCACAAAAATATGGGCATCCCGCCACCAGGGCAGCCGCACACCAGACAAAACATGCCAGGGATTGTCCACAAACCACAGGGCAACGGGAATCCCAAGGGCCCGGCAAAGCTCAAAAACGCGCCCGTCAGCGTCCAGCCCGCGCATGTTGACCGAGAGCATAAATGCAGGATTGCCTCCTCGCAAAAGGACGCGCCAGCGGGCCAAGAAATCATTTTCACGGGACGCCCGCTTTCCGCTCATGTCAGATACAGGCTGAGGCTGGGCATCCACCACCGGCCCGAAACCGCACCCGGCGAGAGCCGTGCGTAATTCCTGATGCAGCAACTGCCCATCGTTACCCGGCAGCAGAACTGCCCCGCGCGCGCCTGCCCCAACTCTAGGGAAGCCTCCCCTGCCCGCTGCCGTCATGGGCCCACTCGGCGTAGCAGATGCAGGAAGGGCGAGGGTCGCATCCACGCGGCCCAGCAATGGCCCCCAAAAATCAGGATCAAGCCGTAAGCCGGGCGTGTAAAAGCAGCAAAGGCACTGCCCGGCCAGAGTCGCTGCCTGCTCTGCGGTGACCGCGCGCCAGCTGGCGGGCAACGGCTCGCGTGGCAAAAGCCCGGCCTCCAGCCTCCATACCTCCATGGCGCGGGCCACAAGTGGGGATTCCAGCCAGTATACGGCGGGAGCATTGGTAATCAGGGGCAAAACCTGCGGCAGGTTTGCTCCTGATTCTGGCCCCAGCCCGAGCAGCAGCACGGCATCTCCCTCTCCCCGGCAGGTCCAGGCTTCCGGGCCATCGGGCAGGCTCACGGCCCGGCCCGCAAAATCCAGCAGGCGAACCCGCTGCGGGCGTTTGTTTTGTTCGGCCATTTTCTTCTCCGCCAATGCAGGCTCCTTGCGGAACTGTCCCATCAATAAAAAGCCCCGCTGCGGCAAGCAAGCGGGGCAGAATAATCCTAAGCTCCGCGCCGATTACGGCAGCCGGAGGTTCTCCCCTGTGGCTGGCATACTTTGCGCCGATAATGGCGCGCCATTGCCAGAACTGCAAGACCCACACAAGGGAATGCATGAACTATCCACGCAAGCAGGTAACTTCTCTGCCGCGTGAACGCAAAAAACATAATCCTACTGGATCACACCGCAGGCGATACGCGCCCCGCCGCCGCCAAGGGGAGCTGGCTGGTCGGAATAGTTGTCGCCGCCAGCATGGATCATGAGCGAGCGGCCCTTGATGTCGGTTGTGGTCAGATCAGCCACATGCAACTTGGCCTTCACATTTTGCTGCGCATCGGCGGTTATAAGCGGCAGATCACCCTTGTGCCCATGCTTGCCGGGGCCTTCATGTTTGCCAGCGTGGGAGGGATCATAATGCCCCCCGGCGGCAAGGCCGGCCACATTGACGCCATCCTTGGCAGCGGGCGCGCACGAAGGATTTTCATGCACGTGCATGCCGTGGTCGCCCTGAGGGATACCGACGACATCAACCATAATATCCATGCCGCCCTTGCCGTCGTCCTCAAAAACAACAAAGCCGATGGCCTCGCCAACACCTTCGCTGCTGATCTTGTTCACAGGAACTTTAACACTTTCCGCCCGTACCGTCTGCGCTCCAAAGGCGAGCGCGCAACCCGCAAGACAAGCGGCCAACAGAATCCGTTTCATAGCCTCTCCTTACTGGTGATAGTGTGCGAGATCAAAGGTTCTGGAAACTTATTGAAAAAATATCCTGATAAATCCTGGAGGTCAACCTGTTCAGCAATTTTGCGCGGCTCATCACGAGGGGCTGCACTGCGCACTTGGCGAGCGCAAGAAAAAAGGGTATGATCCCCTGTTGGAATTTACCATGAAAGAATACCGAGATCATTATTTTCTGAAGGCCAAGCGCGAGAACTATCCCGCCCGCTCGGTCTACAAGCTCAAGGAGCTGGACTCCAAGTTCCACCTGCTGCGCCTCGGCCAGCGGGTTCTCGACCTTGGCGCGGCCCCCGGCTCGTGGTCCATGGGTGCAGCGGAAAAGGTCGGCACGCGTGGACTTGTGCTTGCCTGCGACATTCAGAGCACCGAAACGGTGTTTCCGCCGCAGGTCACATTCATGCAGGAAGACGTGTTCAACCGCTCTGCCGAATTTGAAGCCAAGCTCAAGGAGCTGGGGCCTTTCGACGTTGTCATCAGCGACATGGCTCCGCGCACTACGGGCACGCGCTTTACGGATCAGGCCCGTTCTCTTGAGCTTACGGTTGAGGCATTGGCTGTAGCCTGTCTGCACCTCAAAAAGGGCGGCAGCTTTGTGGTCAAAATTTTTATGGGGCCGGATATTCAGGAGCTGCTTGCACCTATGCGCAAAGCTTTTGATGCGGTCAAATCGTTCAAGCCCAAAAGCTCGCGGGCCGAAAGCAAGGAAACATTTTTTGTCGGCCTTGGTTTTCGTGGTCAGGCGGGCGCGGCCCCAACGGCGCACATGCCGGGCGAAACCGCCGGGGAAACTTCGCACGAAGTTGCCGACGACGCGCCGCCGGGTATATAAACATACTCTACATGAGGTTTCGGAGGTTTTATGTCAGGTCACAGTAAATGGGCCAATATCCAGCACCGTAAGGGTCGCCAGGACGCCAAGCGCGGCAAGATTTTCACCAAGGCCGCCAAAGAAATCATCATCGCAGCCAAGGGCGGCAGCGATCCTGTGGGCAACTCCCGTCTGCGCGCGGCCATAGCCGCCGCCAAGGCCGTCAATCTGCCCAAGGACAAGATTGAGGCAGCCATCCGCAAGGGTACGGGTGAAGACGCAGGCGGCGACCTGACAGAAACCTTCTACGAAGGCTACGGGCCCAGCGGCATCGCCATCATGGTGGAAGTTGCCACTGACAATAAAAACCGCACCGTGGCCGAAGTTCGTCACCTTTTTACCAAACATGGCGGCGCCATGGGTGAAAATGGCAGCGTGGGCTGGATGTTTGACCGCAAGGGCGTTATCGCCGTGGACAAGGCGGCCTACCCCGAAGACAAAATCATGGAAGCCGCTCTTGAAGCCGGCGCAGACGATGTCATCGATGATGAGGACGTGTGGACCATCCACACCGCCATGGCCGATTTCACCGCTGTGCGCGATGCGCTGGAAGCTGCCGGCATTGCCATGCAGGAAGCCGAACTGGCCATGATTCCGCAGAATCTTGTGGCTGTGAGCGCCGAAGTGGGCATGAAGGTGCTGCGCCTCATGGACGCGCTGGACGACAATGACGACGTTCAGAATGTCTATGCCAACGCGGACTTCCCCGACGATATGCCCACCGACTAACGCATATTCACTTTGAGATGTCTGGCGGGGGAGAATCCCGTTTGTAAGACGGGTCACTCCCCCGCGCAGCCAGCCAAACTTCGCAAAATCACGCCGACCGTGCCTCCAGCGTTGCGCATCAACCGCACTTGTTCCTCCTGCCTCCCTGCGTTATACTGACAAAGCGTCACAAGGCCCGCAGGCCATCCACCTGCTGACGGCGCTCCTACATCAAGGCATTCTCACGTTGAAATACTTGCTTGAAGGCGAAACGGATTCGCCTGGCAAAATATTTTTTAGCGGGAGTTTTTACAAAAAAACGTGCAGAGCAGATGCATACTTCCAATGATAATCTGCTCCAACCGATAATCCATATCAGAGGCGACAGGCGGTATTCATGCAGGCATGGGACATTGAATTTCGGGCTCTTAGCGTGGGCTACGGCGAGCATGTGGTTCTGCGCGATGTCAATGCGGTGCTTCCGGGCGGCAAGGTTTCTGTAATTCTTGGCGGTTCCGGTTGCGGCAAATCCACCCTGCTGCGCCATATTATCGGCCTTTCGCGCCCACAGGCTGGTCATGTGCTCATAGGCGACAAAGACCTCTTTGCCCTGCCCCAAAAAGAATTTCGGCGCATGCGCCGCAACATGGGCGTGCTGTTTCAGGATGGCGCGCTGCTGGGCGCGCTGTCGCTGGTGCAAAACGTCACCCTGCCCCTCACAGAACATCTGAACCTTCCCAAAAAACTTGTTCGCGAGGCGGGCCTGCGCGTGCTGCGCATGGTGGGTCTTGAAGATTTTGCCGATTTTTATCCCAACCAGCTTTCTGGAGGCATGCGCAAACGCGCGGGCCTTGCGCGGGCCATTGTGGCCGAACCGCGCATTTTGCTGTGCGATGAGCCGACCTCCGGCCTTGACCCCATCACCGCCGCCCGCATGGACGAACTACTGCTTGCCATGCGCAGGCAATATACCAACATGTCGGTGATTGTGGTCAGCCACGATCTTGCCAGCCTGCGGGCCATTGCCGACCATGTTCTGGTGCTGGGCGAAGGCCGCGCGCTTTTTTCCGGCTCGCTGGCCGAGCTTGAAGCAAACAATGACCCGTATCTGCGGCAATTTTTGCTGCGCGAACCCGGCGACACGCAGGCCGCCATGGGCGAAGCGCCAGATCCGGCGGTGCGGCAGGCCCTTGACCGCTGGCTGGCATCATAAAAAATGCGCCGCCTGCATAATAAATTGCGATAACCAGGCGATTCGCGATTCCCTACTCAACAGTAGGGCTTGAAACTTTGTCATGGCGCACTTATACTGAGATTTGATCTTATTGCCGAATTATCTGTGGAGCTACCTGAACCTTATGAGTACTGTTCGTGAAACCGCTGTGGGCCTTTTTGTCCTGTTCGGCCTTGTATGCGTTGCTTACCTGACCATCAAGCTGGGCAAGATGGAAGTTTTCAACCAGCAGGGCTTTGAACTTTCTGCCAACTTTGATTCTGTTTCCGGCCTACGGGTCGGGGCGGATATTGAAATGGCCGGGGTGCCGGTGGGCCGCGTGGTAAGCATTGGTCTTGACCCAGACCCGGTGCGCAATCAGGCAGTGGTACGCCTGCGGCTCGACAAAGACCTGAAACTTTCGGACGACAGCATCGCCTCCATCCGTACCAGTGGCCTCATTGGCGACAAATATGTCAGCCTTTCGCGCGGTGGTTCGGAGCATGTCCTTGCGGCTGGCGACACAATTACTGAAACGGAATCCGCCGTTGACCTCGGTTCCCTCATCGGCAAGTACGCCTTCGGAGGAGTCAAATAACAATGACCATTCATGCGATCACACGCCATATAGCCGCAGGCTTTCTGCTTGCGCTGCTGACGGTTGCGCTGTTGCCCGGCGCGGCCAGTGCGAGTTCTCCTGCGCAGCTGGCGCTGGAGACTTCCATCAGCCGCATCCTCAACTCCATCAAGAACCCCGACTACGTCAATCCTGCCACGCGCCGCCCGCTACGCCAGCAGATTGAAGATGAAGTCCTGCACATTTTTGATTTCAAAGAATTTTCTTCGCGCACGGTGGGGCCGCGCTGGGGCACATTCAGCCCGGCGCAGCAACAGCAGTTCAGCGATGCCTTTGCCGAACTGCTCCTGAATACCTACCTGAGCAAGATTGACGGCTACAATGGCGAGCAGGTCGTGTACACTGGCGAGGTTTCGTCCCCCAAGGGCGACCGCACCGAAGTGCGCACAATCATCACCATGAAGGACTCGAAGAAAGTCCCCGTTGCTTATCGCATGCTCCCCAAAAACGGATCATGGCTTGTTTATGACGTGCTGATTGAAAATATCAGCCTGGTCAAAAACTATCGCACCCAGTTTCAGGACATTCTGAACACCGGCAGCCCTGACCAGCTTATTGCCAGGGTCAAGGCCAAGGCGCAGGAGGTCCGGCAGGGCAATGGCCAGTAGCTACTCCTCAACGCTGCCGGGACATCTCTATGTGCCCGGTTTTCTGCTGGCCGCACTGCTGTGCTTGTGGCATGCGCCAGCCAGTGCGGCCCCCAGTCAGGCGCCTGCACCCTCCACTGTGTACGGCAAGTCACCTCAGCTTCAGCCTGGGGCCATCACAGTAACGCCCTACGGAACCATGAGTGCAGACAATACCCTGGACGACTACGACAACGAGCCGATCCAGAGCATTTCTGACCCCATTGAGCCTTGGAACAGGTTCTGGTTCCACTTCAACGACATTTTCTTTCTCTACGTTGCCAAACCCACCTACACAGCATGGGAAACCGTCACGCCGCACCAGTTGCGTTCCGGGTTGAAAAATTTCTTTTCCAACCTTCTGTTTCCTGTGCGTTTTGTGAACAACATTCTGCAGTTCCGCTTTTTTGAAGCGGGGGTGGAATTTGGGCGGTTTGTCATCAACACCACTTCCAGCGCGGGCTTTGCCGATGTCGCAAAGGGACACAAAACCATTGTGCCCATTGATCCCACAGGCGAAGACTTTGGCCAGACTCTCGGCCGCTGGGGCCTTGGGCATGGTTTTTACATTGTCTGGCCCATCATTGGCCCAAGCTCCGTGCGCGACACTGTGGGCCGCGCTGGTGATCTGTTTGCCGACCCGCTTTTCTACCTGCAACCCACAGAACTGGGCCTTGGCGTTGGCGGCGGCCTGCGGTTCAACGCCCTTGGCGATGTGCTGCCTCTGTATGAAGACCTGAACACCGTGGCTGTCGATCCCTACATTGCCATGCGCGAGGCCTATGTGAACTTCCGCAAGGCGCAGGTGTTGCACTAGATATTGTCCTATAAGCCAGAGTGAAGCCCCCGACGGAAACGCATAGTTTTTGAGCCGGGGGCTTTTTACGTTTTGGGATATATTTTGGGCGTAGATGAGGCGCGTTTTCGGCCGATCTGTACGATACTATTTTTTTCTGCCCTTCGGGCGCAATTTTCCGCCTTCCGGCGGGGTTTGGGACGCCTGTGCGGCGCGCAGCAAGGCGGGGCCGGTTATGGGGCTACGCCCCCTTCTCGGCCCCCCTTGCATCCCCCCCGAA
>NZ_CABSIF010000010.1 GCF_902477725.1 uncultured Desulfovibrio sp.
CGAAGTGGCCCCCGGTCAGTTTGAAATCGCCCCGGTGTACGAAGAAGCCAACATCGCCTGCGACCACAACATGCTCTGCATGAACATGATGCGTCACATGGCTGGCAAGCACGGTTTTGTGTGCCTGGTGCACGAAAAGCCCTTTGCGGGCGTGAACGGCAGCGGCAAGCACAACAACTGGTCCATCAGCGATTCTGATGGCTCCAACCTGCTCAACCCCGGCTCCACGCCGGTGGACAACGCCCAGTTCCTGGTCTTCCTGGCCGCCGTGCTGCGCGCCGTGCACATGCACAGCGCGGCCCTGCGCCTCGGCACCGTGGGCGCTGGCAACGACCACCGCCTTGGCGCCAACGAAGCCCCGCCGGCCATCCTGTCCGTCTACCTTGGCGAACAGCTTACCGACGTGCTTGACACCATCATCAACGGCAAGGGTTCCAAGAACAAGAAGAGCGCGGTCATGGAAGTGGGCGTTTCCACCCTGCCTCCGCTGCCCGTGGATCTTTCCGACCGTAACCGCACAAGCCCCTTTGCCTTCACCGGCAACAAGTTTGAATTCCGCGCCGTGGGCTCCTCGCAGTCCGTGGCTCCGGTCAATATCGCCCTGAACGCGGCTGTTGCCAGCGCCCTGGACGACATTGCCACCGAACTTGAAGCTTCGGTTGCCGGCGGCACCGATCTGAACACGGCCCTGCAGTCTCTGCTGCCCCGCCTGTTCAAGGAACACATGCCCATCGTCTTTAACGGCAATGGCTACGCTGAATCCTGGGCTGAAGAAGCCGCCCGCCGCGGCTTGCCCAACTACAACAACACCGTTACCGCTCTTGAGCACTACAGCGATCCCGATGTCATGAACGTCTTCCTGCGTCACGGCATCCTGACCGAGCGTGAAATTCTCTCCCGTCAGGACATCCTGCTGGAAAACTACAGCAAGACCGTGTGCATTGAAGGCAATCTGTTGGCCGACATGATCCGCTCTTCCGTGCTGCCGCCCAGCATGGAAGCCCAGACCAGGGCCGCCGATGCGGTGGTTAAAACCCGTGCCGTGCTTGGCGACAAGGGCGCTGCAAGCGAAGAGGAATACTTTAACGCACTGCGCGGCCACATTGTTGCACTCCAGAAGGGTGTGGCGGTGCTGGAAAAGGCCGTGGAAAAAGCCCAGTGCACCGAAGGCGCGCTGGAACAGGCCAAGGCCGCTCGTGACGGCATCTTGCCCGCCATGACCGAATGCCGCACCCATGCAGACGCTCTTGAGCGCATGGTTGATGACAACCTGTGGGTTCTGCCCAAGTACGCAGAACTGCTCTGGGCTCACTAGGTCGTTAAGAAATAGTTGGGGGCAGGGGGTCTCATCCCGGGGGGGAAGATGGTCCCCTTGCCTCCGGCCCCTGCGGTTCTGCCGCAGGGAGCCACAGGCCTCGCCGTTCGCCGCAACGGACGGCGAAGGCCAGTGGTCATCAAGCGGAGAGTCTGGCGGCTCTCCGCTTTTTTTTGCGTCCTTAAACCGCCGCCGCACGTTGGATTCACGGCAGGCGCGCCGCACTGTGTTTACTTTTGCCTTGAATCAGAATAAATACTTATTTGTGATACTGCCAAGATAATTATGGGCAGCCTGTTTCGGCCCCCCGTATGATAAGGAGTATATATGGCTGCAACACTGCGCTTTACAAAAATGCAGGGCATCGGCAACGATTATGTCTATGTGAATGGCTTTGAAGAACGTGTCGAGAACCCCAACGACCTTGCCCGACAGATCAGCGACCGCCATTTCGGTGTCGGGTCTGACGGTCTTGTACTGATCCTGCCTTCCGGCACTTCAGACGTGCGCATGCGCATGTTCAACTCTGATGGTTCCGAGGCTGAAATGTGCGGCAATGCCATCCGCTGCGTGGGCAAATATGTTCACGACCACGGCATTCTTTCCAAGGATGTTATCCGCGTTGAAACCCGCGCCGGGGAAAAAATCGTCCGCCTGCTGTTTGAAGGCGGCGAGGTCTGCGGCGCTACGGTTGATATGGGCGAACCCGTGCTGACCCCGGCCAACATTCCAGTGCTGGTCGAGGGCGACACAAGCGCCCAGCGTTTTGTGGCCCGCCCCGTCGAGGTTGACGGCGCAGGCTACGATATTACCGCTGTTTCCATGGGCAATCCGCATGCGGTTGTGTTCATGAAAGGCATTGACGACCTTGATCTGCCCAAGATCGGCCCCAGTTTTGAGCACCACAGGCTGTTTCCGCAGCGCACCAACACCGAATTTGTGGAAGTGATCTCTTCCACCAAGGTGAGAATGCGCGTGTGGGAACGCGGCGCGGGCGAAACCCTTGCCTGCGGCACCGGCGCATGCGCCGTTGCGGTTGCCTGCGTGCTCAACAACCTTACCGGGCGCGAGCTTGACGTGGAACTCAAAGGCGGCACCCTGCACATCCATTGGGACGAAATTTCCAACCATGTCTACATGACCGGCGGAGCCGTCACCGTCTTCACCGGCATATACCACATCTGATTCAGAGGAATGTGATGACCAGCGTAAACAGCAATTTTCTCAAGCTGCAAAGCAACTATCTTTTTGCGGAAATAGCCCGCAAGGTCGCCTCCTTCAAGGAAGCCAACCCCGAAAAGCGCGTCATCAGCCTGGGCATTGGCGATGTGACCCGCCCCCTTGCCCCTGCCGTTGTTGCGGCGCTGCACAAGGCTGCGGACGATATGGGCGATGCCGCTACGTTTCACGGGTACGGCCCGGAACAGGGCTATGCCTTTTTGCGCGAAATCATCGCGGAACACGACTACAAGGCGCGCGGTGTTGATCTGAGCCCCGACGAAGTGTTCGTGAGCGACGGCGCCAAGTCGGACGTGGGCAATTTTCAGGAGCTTTTTGCCGCTGACAGCATTGTGGCAGTGACTGACCCAGTCTACCCCGTCTATGTGGATTCCAACGCCATGGCGGGCCGTTCCGGCGAATTTGACGGCAAGCAGTGGGACAGGCTCGTGTACCTGCCCTGCCTCAAGGAAAACGACTTTGTGCCGGACTTTCCCAAAACCCGGCCCGACATCATCTATCTGTGCTACCCCAACAACCCCACGGGCACAGTGCTTTCGCGTCAGGCGCTTCAGGGTTGGGTCGACTACGCCCGCCGCGAAGGCTGCGTCATTCTGTATGACTCCGCTTACGAGGCGTATATCACCGACAGTTCTGTTCCCCACAGCATTTACGAACTTGAGGGTGCGCAGGAAGTGGCCGTGGAATTCCGCAGCTTCTCCAAAACCGCTGGCTTCACCGGCCTGCGTTGCGCCTACACGGTTGTACCCAAGGCGCTCCAGGTCAGCGATGCCAAGGGCGGCAAGGTTGCGCTCAACGGCCTCTGGAACCGCCGCCAGTGCACCAAGTACAACGGCTGCCCCTACATTGTGCAGCGGGCCGCTGCCGCCACCTACAGCCCGGAAGGCCGGGCGCAGGTCATGGACGTTATCCACGGCTACCAGCGCAATGCAGAAAGCCTGCGCAACGCAGTAACCGGCATGGGCCTTTCCGTCTACGGCGGCGTCAATGCTCCCTACATCTGGGTGAGCGTGCCTGACGGTATGACCTCCTGGGGATTCTTTGACCACGTGCTGAACAATACGGCTCTTGTGTGCACACCCGGCGCTGGCTTTGGCGCTTCTGGCGAAGGCTATGTGCGCCTGACGGCCTTCGGCTCCCCTGCTGATACGGAAGAAGCCATCAAGCGCCTTGCCTCACTGAGCTAGGTGTATGGCGCGCTCAGCGCGCCTCTAGAGCAACGAAACAAGCATCCGCAGGCCTAACCTCGGTTGCCGCAAAATAGCAGAAAGCCCGTTTCTTAGAGGATGTGATGAGCATCCCCCAAGAAACGGGCTTTCTCCACTTCAAATGATAACAGAATACTATGGTTCAGGATTATCTGGAGATGCCAGGGAGCATTCCCTTACTGCTGGCCCATATGACAACTTGAATTGATTAACTACGCCAGAAAAAGGTATCCCGCCACCCGGGCAAAAATGGCGGAATACCTGACTCCTGAACGCTAAACTGGAATAATCACAGATCAGGAGGTTGCCGACAGACAGCGTGAACCAACTTTCACGCCATCACTACGCTACCAGCCCCTGTGGATTCCAGCCTACCGATTCAGCAGTCTATTTCTTACCTTTACGGCAGATTCGTTCACATTATATTTTCAAGAGACCCTGATCATCAAAAACTCGACGAGTTCTTTTCTCTTACCGCTCGAATTGGCTGCAAAAACATTAAGTACAGGAATAGCTGGTTACATACACATTCATATTAGATAGCCAAAACATCCATATTGTCTGACTGCTGTCGGTGCAATATATATATTTATGAGCGAGTCAAACTTATTCTTAACTTATTTTGGTATGCCTTACTTTCACCAACGTGTGTTCATGCTTTTTTTGAAAACTACTTTTTCTGGCAGTTACACAAGAAATTATTATTTATACTTTATTTTTCAACATACCTAACATCAAAAAATAAATAATTTTTCTCAATATTTGCTAAAAATACCATCTCATAGACTGATAAATTTTTTACATAAATTGTATAGACACATATTACTATTCAGACGATTTAATGGCTTGTAATTTTCACAGATCTTTTTATCGCGCTTTATACACTATTTTTATGGGTACATGCATTAAAAAACAAAGCAGCTTGCTATGTTAAATTAGCCAGAGCTACCGGGTACACTTTTACAGATGCCTGTTCGTGCCACCACGCCATGGTGTTTATTGGTTTAGCAAGATCAATCTGGACATTGTGAGCATAGGATTAAGTCCTTGCAGACACCTTGCCGACGACTGCCAGCCATCAAACGGCGACAGATAAAACCGGGCACTGTCGGCAACTAACCAGAAATGATTCTTCAAAATTTAAAAGCAGAGAGCCGCGCGATGGAAATGAAGAAGGGAAAAACAAAAAAAGGGCTTACGGTGGTTACCGTAAACCCTTGATTTTGCTGGTCGGGATGGCGCGATTTGAACGCGCGGCCTCAGCGTCCCGAACGCTGCGCTCTAGCCAAGCTGAGCCACATCCCGTTGAGAGAGGGAACATAAGCGAGACTGAGTAGTTTGGCAAGTAATTTTTTATTTGTAAAAAAATAATGCCTGACGTAGCATACAAAAACTAGATAGAGAGAGAATTTTTTGGAGTGAGCTTATCCTATGATCAGTGTCCTCGTGGTTGATGATTCAACCTTTATGCGCAACACCATTACTTCACTTCTGGAGCAGGATTCTGAAATCAAGGTTGTGGGCACGGCCCGCAACGGTCAGGAGGCCCTGGAAAAAGCCGAAGAACTCGATCCGGACGTAATGACGCTTGATGTTGACCTCCCAAGGCTTGATGGCCTTGGAGTTTTGCAACAGTTGATGAAAAAGACTCCGATTCCCGTGCTGATGGTCAGCTCTCTCACACAGAGCGGCGCAGAAAGCACATTAAAGGCGTTAGAGTACGGCGCTCTTGATTTTATTCCTAAAACCATGAGCTGCGACCGGGAGTGTTTTGGGGCGGAACTGCAGCGCAAGGTGCGGGCCATCGCACGGCGTAAAACCATCATCAAACTCAAGTACAGGCGCATCAACCAGATTCAGGTTCCGGTTCCACGCCCTCAACCTTCGCAACCTGCGGATTATGTGCAAACGCCCTGCACCGGGCCGCGCGATCTGGTTGTAATCGGCGTATCCACCGGTGGGCCGCCAGTGGTGCAAAAGATTCTTTCAGCACTGCCTGCGGATCTTCCGGCCTGCATACTTATTGCGCAGCATATGCCGGCGGCTTTTACAAATCCGTTTGCCAAGCGTCTCGACAGTGTTTGCAAGATCGGCGTTACCGAAGCCCAGGATGGTGACAAGTTTAAAACCGGCCATGCGTATGTCTGCCCTGGCGGCAAACACTTGGGCATTCGCATGCGCGGCCCGTTGCCAGAAATCTTTGTTGCAGAAGAACCACGCGATGCCCTTTACAAACCTTCGGCAAACGTGCTTTTTGAAACTGCGGGCAAAGCAATGGGAAGACGCACGCTTGGCGCAATTCTCACCGGAATGGGTTCAGACGGATGCGAAGGGGCCAAGGTTCTTAAAGAGAAGGGCGGCTGCCTTATAGCGCAAAATGAGGCATCCTGTGTCGTTTACGGTATGCCCAAGGCGATTGTAGACAACAAGCTCGCCAACCTCATTCTTGATGTGGACGATATTGCCAACGCCATCATAACAACGGTCAGAGGCTGACCCCACCGTAGCAGGACATGACTATGAACATGGAAAATCCACAGCACAAAGCAATTCTTGAAGCCCTGAAGTCGGGCGAAAATGACGCGATTCGCGACGCGGCATTCAGCGCTGGCGATCAGGGCCTCCAGGATGCCGTTCCCATGCTCTGCGAACACATCAAAAGCCCAAGTGTGGGCGTACAGGAAGCAGCGGAATACGCCCTGCGCAAAATTCGCGGGCCACAGGTGGTTGTAGCTCTGCTGCCGCTCCTGAGCAGCGACGAAGCCCCCGTGCGCAACGTGGCCATGGACATTCTGCGCGAAATCGGCTCGGACAGCATTGAGAGCATTCAGCCCTACCTGCAGCACGACGATGCGGACCTGCGGATATTTATCACAGATATTCTGGGATACTGCCGTACGCATCAGTCCTGTCTGCTGCTCTGCCGCGCCCTGCTCAAAGATCCGGAAGTGAATGTGCGTTATCAGGCTGCTGTGAGCCTTGGCACACTGGCTTTTCCCGAAGCCGTCAACTCCCTGTGCCAGGCCATGCACGATGAGGAATGGGTGCAGTTTGCCGTGGTGGAAGCCCTTGCGAAAATCAAGGACTACTCCGCCGCCAGCGCTCTTGTGAAACTGCTTTCGCAGGCCTCGTCCCTTGTGAGTTCGGCCATTGTGGACGCCCTTGGCGATATGGGCGATGTAAAGTCCATTCCCCTGCTCTTCAGTTCGCTTGAAAATGTTCGCGAAGCCCTGCGCCACAAGATTGTCAAAGCTATCGTGCAGATTCTCAACGGGCGCGGCTTGTCGCTGCTGGCTGGCAAATCGCAGGAGAGGCTGCGTTCCTACCTGCTCGACGCCCTTACAGACAATGACGAAGACATTTTGCTGGCCTCCCTGCAAGGCCTGAGTGCCATTGGCTCGGACGCGTGCACCGAAGACATCATCAACATGGCTGCCACCCTCGACAGGGAACGCCAGGATGAACTCTATGAAGCCGCCATCAAGGCCATAGCCGCCATCGGCTACAATGACTCCGTGCGCGATGCCCTGAACAGCGTTGATGAATCGCGCACCCTGCTGGCAATGGAGGCCTGTCATCTTATGGCAGACCGCCGTTGCGTGCCTGATCTCAAGAATGTTTTCTGGGATGCCAGCCCGGAACTGCAGCGCATGGCGGCAGCGGAACTGGCTCAGCTTGGCGATTGCGCCGACTCCCCATTCTTTGTAACAATCATGAATGATTCAGAAGATGCAGAAGTTCTTAAGAGCGCACTGGTCTTCTTTGGCAACCAGCCCACCTGCCCTGACGTGGAAGACCTTGTCTTCGCCCAGCTGGATCACCGCTATGTGGACGTTAAGGAAATGGCGCTGGAAGCCTGCATCAATCTGCACAGCGCCAAGCTGAACGAGCGCTTCAAGGAGCGCGCCAAGAGCGAAGACCCCCTGCAGCGCATGATGGCCGTGTATGCCCTTGGCCGTTACGGCATTGTGGAAAATCTGTCTGAAATAACGGCAGCGCTTGACGATGAATCGCCCCGCATACGGCAGGTGGCGGTGGAATCCTTCCAGAGTCTTGGCGAACAGGCCGAGGGATATCTGCCCCTGCTGCTGCCCCGCCTTTCAGATGAAGACAAGGATGTCCGTCTTGCAGTGATTGACCTGCTTGGGCAAATCGCTTCCCCAACTGTGCTGCCCTACATTCTCAATGGGCTTGATGACGAAAACGAATGGGTTCGCATACGCGCTGTTGATGCGCTGGGCATGCACAAGGTTGCCAATGCCGTTCCGCAACTGGCGCAAATGCTTGAGAATTCAAGCCCCATGGTGGCCCTCAAAATTATTGAGGCTCTCGGTAAAATCGGCGGCAATGTGGCCTTTAGCGTGCTGCTGGGTTTGATGAATCATGAAGACCCAGATATCCAGCATGCAGCGGAAGAAGCGGTGGCAACGATCCAGGCCGAACAGGAGTAGGTATGTCTCAGCCCCCTACGTTATTTCCCAAAAGCCCGCTCGGCTCTGCCCAGAATAGCGGCAACGGCTCATCTGCTGGCGGCGCGGCTACTCCCGCAGAGCAACGTCCACGGTTTAGCGTGACGCCAACGCCCGGGGCAGCGCCTGCCGCTCCGGCTGCCAAACCCGTTGCGCCCGCCCCGGCCTCGCCATTCAGAACAACAGTTCCTGCCCCTGCAAGCCCGGCGCAAGGCACAGGCCTGACAGGTTCTGCATTCCGCACACCTGCGGGTGCAGGCGCTGGCACAGGCTTGGGGGGCACACAGCCAGCAGGCGGTGCCACCAGCCCAACTGTGCCTGCGGCAACACGCCCGCCCCTTGGACAATCCGGCCTGGGACAATCCGGCCTTGGTCAGACCGCATCCGGGCTGTCTGGAGCCACAACCCGGCCTCCTCTCGGGCAAACTGGTCTTGGACAATCAGGGCTAGGCCAGTCAGGCCTGGGGCAAACAGCAAGGCCTCCGTTGGGGTCTGCCCTGCCGCCGCGCACAGCAAGCCCCGCGCCTGCTGCGGGCGGCTTTGGTGCCACACGGTCCGCGCAAAGTGCACCCGCGACCAGCGCCATGCGCCCGCCGCTCACGCCTGCTGCGGCTTTTCGCTCGCCCACGCAAGCGGCAGAAAACACCCGCGCAGCCTCGCCCTTTCGCAAGGATTTGCAGATATCGGACGAAGAATTTCTGCAACTGCGCGATTTCATCTATCAGCAGTGCGGCATTTTCATTGCTGAAAACAGAAAGTACCTTGTTGAGAATCGGCTTTCAAACCGCATCAAGGAACTGAACCTCAAAAGTTACAGCGACTATTACAACTTTCTGCGCTTTGACGGCAGCCGCCGCACAGAACTCACCAAGCTTTTTGAAGTGGTGACAACCAACGAGACAAGCTTTTTCCGCAATCCGCCGCAGCTTGAAGTTTTTCAAAAAAGTGTGCTGCCCGACATACTTGACCAGTGCCGCAAGGCTGGGCGCAAAAAGCTGCGCATCTGGTCGGCTGGCTGTTCCACGGGCGAAGAACCCTACACGCTCGCCATCATATTGTGTGAGGTTCTGAAAAGTGAACTTTCCAGCTGGGACATCAAGATCACAGCCAACGACCTTTCCGAGGCCGTATTGGCTGCTGCCCGCCGGGGTGTTTACAACGATTATGCCCTGCGCACGACCCCCAAGGAAATTGTGGACGCTTACTTTATCAAGGAAGACACGCAATACAGGGTCAAGCCGGAACTGAAGTCGCTCATTTCCTTTGGGCCCATTAACCTCAACGAGAGGGAACAGCTCAAACGTATTGAAAAATCGCAGATTGTTTTCTGCCGCAACGTTATCATCTATTTTGACGATGAAATGAAGCGCAAGGTTATCAACGCCTTTTACGACAACCTTGAAATCAACGGCGCTTTGCTTATCGGGCATTCCGAATCCCTGCACAACATCAGCCGCGCGTTCCAGCTTGAACACCACAAGGGAACCATTGTTTACAGAAAAATGAGCTGATACTGATACCATGTGTGCAAAAATTCTGGCTATTGCCAATCAAAAAGGGGGCGTCGGCAAAACCACGACATCCATTTCGCTGAGCAGCGCGCTTGCCCGCATGGGGAAAAAAGTTCTTGTTCTTGATCTTGATCCCCACGCCTGCGCCACGTTGCATGCGAGAATATACCCCGAAGGCATCGCTTGCAGCCTGCATGATCTTTTTCTTGCGCAGGAAGATGCCTGGCCCGTGATCTGGCCTGACCTTATCCATGTGCAGGCGCTGCCGGGAATGGACGTGGCGCCGGGCAGTATACGGCTTTCAGAGCTTGAAGTTGACTTTCGCGAGCGTCAGGCCAAGGGAAGTGTGCTCCTCCGCAGCCTCACGCATGTGCGCGATGAATACGATTACATAATTCTGGATTGTCCGCCCCATGTGGGCATTCTGCTGGTCAATGCGCTGGTTGCCGCAGACCTGCTGATAATTCCGATCCAGACAGATTTTCTTGCCTTGCACGGGCTTAAGCTGCTGTTCGACACGCTGCACACGTTGAACAAGGCTCTGGGCAGGTCCGTACGCTACCGGGCGGTGCCCACCATGTACGACAGAAGAGCAAAAGCCTGCACACGGGTACTTGAACTGATGCGGCGCAAAATGGGGCAATCCATGTTCTCAACGGTCATTGGGGTGGACACGCACTTTCGCGAGGCCAGCGCCCAGGGGTGCACCATTTATGATATCGACGCCCGCTCAAAGGGTGCGCTCGGGTATAATTCGCTTGCAGAAGAAGTGGTAAAGCTATGGTAAAAACGCCCGAAGAGTACTTTGCAGACCAGTGCCTGGCCGTGCCGCAGGCGGCAGACGCAACGCTGAGCGTTGCGGAACAGGCCTTTGTGCAAAAATATCTGGGCAGCGATGCATTGCAGACCATGCCGGTGCTTGAGCCGGAACAGGTGATGGCTGGCGCAGCTGGAGAATCAAAAGACCATACGCGCCATTCCCGTCATGGCGGACATGCAGAGGCAGAAGCAGCCCGGCCTTCCTTGCGCACACGGCTTGCGGCAGAAGAACAGGTACAGATGGTTTCGTTCTATGTGCGCGAGCAGGTTTTTTTGCTGCCAGTACCGGTAATTGTCGAGGTGCTGCGCTACATGCCGCTGACCCGGCTGCCCATGGCGCCCCCCTTTATTGCTGGTGTTGTCAACTTGCGCGGCAAGGTTACGCCACTGCTGCACCTGGATGCATTGCTGACCACAGACCAGACAAAGCGCTATACCGAAAAGAGCTTTATCATCGTTTGTGGCACAGAAGACATGCAGCTTGGCCTTATTATTGACAAAATACATACCATGTACATGGTTTCAAAAGACAGCATCAGCTGGAACATTGAGGCGCAACTTGGCGAAGGGGCAGATTTTCTGTGCGGCCTCGCCAATATCAAGGAGCGCCTCCACGGTATTATCGACCCGGAACTGATTGTCGAAAAACTTATTGAAGTCTGATCGCCGGCCTAGCTGAAACAGCGTACGGTCTGACTTGCCAATAATCTGAATAATCTCTAGAGTTCGGTGAAATTTGTACGGCAGCCAACAACAGACGGACAGGATCACCTATGAAAAAACATATTATGGTCGTAGACGACTCCAAGACTATCCGTAACCTAGTAGCCTTTGTTCTCAAGGGCGAAGGCTTCAAGGTCAGCACCGCCGAGGACGGCCTTGATGCTATTGAAAAGCTTTACAGCCTTGAGCCGGTCGACCTGATTGTTTCGGACGTGAACATGCCCCGCATGGACGGTTTCACGTTTATCAAGACTATCCGCGCTCAGGATGCCTATAAGGATATTCCTATTATTGTCCTTTCAACCGAAGGGCAGGAAAAGGACATCCAGACCGGCATGAGCCTCGGCGCCAACCTTTACATGGTAAAACCGGCTCAGCCTGAAAAAATGGTTCGTAATATAAAGATGCTTCTGGGATAGCCGATAAGAAAGACAGTATGTGTCCAATTCGGACATTAGTGTGCTTTCAGCCATATAAAGGTACAGGTTATGAGCCAGGAATTTTTTGATCCGGAACTTTTCGCCGATTTTATCGCGGAAGCCAAAGAACATCTCGAAACTATCGAGCCTAACCTTCTTGAGCTTGAGAAGGCGCCGGACAATCTTGCTCTGCTGAATGATATCTTTCGGCCCATGCACTCCCTCAAGGGCGCATCGGGTTTTCTGGGGCTGAACCGCATCAATCAGCTTGCGCACAAGTCTGAGAATATTCTGGACGAACTGCGCAAGGGCACGATGGTTGTCACCTCGGAAATCATGGATGTCATTCTGGCATCCACCGATGCCCTGCGCCAGATGATCGACAATCTTGAATCCACCAACGCTGAAGGCGAAGTGGAGATTGGGCACATCATGGCTCAGATCGAAGCCATCATGGCCGGCGAAACAACGCCGCAACCAAAAGAAGAGATTGTCGAACCTGCCTCTGTTGCTGAAGAACCTGCCATGAGTGAAGAACTGTCCACGGCAGATGAAGCTGCGGAAGCGCACAGCGAAAACAGCCACGACAACCCAGCCGCCACAGCCGGGGACAAAGCAGAGTTTACGGCCATGTCTGGCAAGGATTGGGTGCAGACGCTGCCCGATCTGCCCACGTATACCCTCACCGCCTTTGGCGAAGGGCACCTGAAAGATTTTATCGATGAGTCCAACGACACCATCGAAAACCTCACAAGTTCCCTCCTGGATCTGGAAGAAAATCCCGTTGGCCGTGATGAACTGGTCAACGATATTTTCCGTTTCTTCCACAACATGAAGGGCAACAGCGGCATTATCGGCTACAGCGAACTGAATTCGCTCACGCACGAAGCAGAAACCCTGCTCAACAATGTCCGCCAGGGCAAGATCACGCCCACCCATGAGCTGATCGACCTTCTGCTTCTTGTGGTTGACGTGCTGGAAGCTCTGGTGCAACGCATCAATATTGAAGCGGGTTCAGCCACTCCTTTCAACATTTCTCCCGTGGTCAAGCAGCTTCAGGAAGCACAGACAGGCGGCCCCATTTCGCTGCCGCAGGAACTTCTTGACGCCCAGGCCAGCCAAAACGGCAACGGCGACCATCACGAAGCCGCAGAGAGCCAGGACGTAGCGCAAGAGGCCAGCGAGAAGGAAGCCCCTGCCGCCGCAGAACCCCACGCTCCGGTTGAAGTGGTCACACCGACATTTTTTGCCGTTGGCGCTGAAAACGATGATACCGAGGCCTTTCGCGTCACGGTGCGTCAGCAGTTTGAAATTATTCATGCTGCGCTGGAAACTCTCAAGAAAGACGGCAGCCACAAAGATTCCATTGATGCCCTGTACCGCTGCCTGATTGCGGTCAAGAACGCCTGCGCCTTCATGGAATTTGAAGACATCAAGGTTTACGCCGAGCGCACGGCTGGCATAGTGGATCAGGGGCGCATCAGCGGTATTGATTTTGAATTGATGGTTGACCTGCTGGATCAGGAAGTTTCCATCATCAAAGATATGGTTCAGCTTGCGCTGGACGGCCCTGCCAAGGCCGCCACCCCGTCAGCTGCGCCTGCTGCGGCTCCCAGCCCGGCCTCGACCCCGGCGGACGAAAAGCCTGCTGAACCTGCAGCCGAAACCAAGGTCGAACCCAAGATCGAAAAGGAACAGGCTGCTCCGGCTGCTGCCAAGCCCGCTGCACCTGCCAAGCCAGCCGCTCCGGCTGCTGCAAAGCCCGCTGCGCCCGCAAAACCGGTGGCACCAGCAGCCAAGCCTGCTGCACCTGCAAAACCGGCGGCTCCGGCTGCGGCAAAGCCTGCGGCACAGGCCGCGGCACCGGCTGCCGAGAACCACAAGGGTTCTTCCACTATCCGTGTTGACCATGAACGCCTTGACCACCTGATGAATCTCATTGGCGAACTCATCATCAACCGTAACAGGTACACCCTCATCGCCCGTTCGCTCGAAGACACCGGGCATGACGTGGATATTTCCCAGGTCGCCCAGAGCCTTTCTGAAACCACCTACGCCATGGCGCGCATTTCTGACGATCTGCAAGACACCATCATGAAGGTGCGCATGGTTCCGGTTTCTTCGGTCTTTTCCCGCTTCCCCCGGCTGGTGCGCGACCTTTCGCGCAAAAGCGGCAAGGAAGTGGATCTGGTCATGGAAGGTGAAGAAACTGAACTGGACAAGAGCGTTGTTGAGGTCATTGGCGATCCGCTTGTCCACCTTATCCGTAATTCTGTTGACCACGGTATTGAACCTGAAGACCAGCGCCTCGCTGCGGGCAAGCCCGCCAAGGGCAAGGTTGTACTGCGCGCCTTCCACAAGGGCAACTCTGTTGCCATTGAAATTGAAGATGATGGCAAGGGCATTGACCCCGCAAAAATGCGCGAAGTTGCCATCCGCAAGGGCGTCATCACACCTGAGGAAGCCGCACAGCTTGATGACCGCGAATCGCTGGAGCTCATCTTTGCCCCCGGTTTCTCCTCGGCTGAAAAAATCACTGATATTTCAGGCCGCGGCGTAGGTATGGATGTGGTGCGCACCAACATCAAGAATCTCAAGGGCAGCGTCAGCACGTATTCAGAGGTGGGCAAGGGCACTCGCTTCACCTTGAGCCTGCCCCTGACTCTGGCTATCATTGACGCGCTTATGGTCAATGTTTCCGGGCAGATGTACGCCATTCCCCTTGATGCCGTCTCTGAAACCACCAAGATTGAAGCCGAACGCCTCACAGATGTGAAGGGACGCAAGGCCGTAACCCTGCGCGGCGAGGTACTTGGTGTTGTGGAGCTTTCAGAAATGCTGGGGCTGCCCCGCACTGATCCTCTGCCAGATGTGCTTTCCGTGGTTGTCATTCACGACAACGACCGGCGTCTGGGTCTCGTGGTCGATCGGCTCCTGGAACGGCAGGAAATTGTTATCAAACCCCTGGGCGCATACCTTGGCGACCTCAAGGGGATTTCGGGCGCAACCATCATGGGCGATGGCTCGGTCATCCTGATTCTTGACCCGCACGAAATTTACATACTGGCGACCTCCAAAGCTCCTTCCATCGGCGCTGGGGGCGAACAGGGGAAGCAGCCGGTTTCAGTAAGAATGTAACGCTACAGGGGGCCAGAAGGCCCCCTTTTCCATTGGTGAGAAGTCAAGAAACACCACTTGACCTTTCTGCTGTTTTTTCAGCCAGCGGAGCAAAGCCATTCCTGCCAAAAAGGATAAAGCCATGATAGAATTGTTGAGCAATCGTCGCAGCATACGCAAATTCACAGATGAAGCCGTCAGTGATGAGCATCTGGAAAAACTGCTTATGGCCGGGCTTCTGGCCCCTTCATCCAAGGATACCCGCCCGGTGGAACTGGTGGCGGTGCGCGACAAGGCTGTTATTGCCGCGCTGGCCGACTGCCGTGACTCCGGCACCATGCCCCTGCGCACAGCCCCCCTGGTGCTGGCCGTGGTGGCAGATACCGACAAAGCGGACGTATGGGTTGAAAATGCCTCCATTGTTGCCATTCTGGTGCAACTGGAAGTGGAACGCCTGGGCCTCGGCTCCACATGGGTGCAAATGCGTCTGCGCACCAACGGTGCCGCTTCCGCCGAGGCGGAAGTAAGAAAAACACTTGGCATTCCCGATCATTATGGCGTACTTTGCCTCGTGGCCATTGGTCACAAGGACGAAGTAAAAAAGCCTCGGGAGCTTGATGCGTCTGACTGGGCGCGTACGCACCGGGATTACTTCTGAGTTGAGTAACCAGCTCCTATGGATTGGCTTGAAAAATTGGGCTGCTCCAGAGTGGTAAGGCCTGCCCTGTTCAATGATGGGCTGGCAAACCAGACCCCAAGTGAAGTCGCCTTTTTTTGAGAAAATTTCTTGCCTTTCCATGCTGCATGAGCTATATGACCTTTTCGCGCGGTTATGCCCATATGCAACGCTGTCATTTTTTTCGGCGCGGGCTTTGTTCTTGCCGCATTTGAATTGAACTATTTTTTTGCATATACGGAGGAATGTATGAGCAAGGAATGCATCTTTTGCGGCAAAAAGCCCCAGGTCGGCAATCTTGTGAGCCACTCCAACATTAAGACCAAGCGTCGCTTCAATCCCAATTTGCAGCGCGTGCGTCACCAGTTCCCCGATGGCAGCGTGCGGACCCTTTCCGTCTGCACCCGTTGCCTGCGCTCTGGCGTTGTTGTTAAGCCCACGGTGCGTAAGCAGGCCTAACTGACCTTCTTTTGCAGCTTTCAGCCCCGACAGGTTTCTGCCGGGGCTTTTTTGCTTATGCGTACAATTCCACCGAGAATTTTTGCCTTTTCGCGTTACTGGCGCGCCCGCCGCAGGCCCAGCAGCCTGCCTCTCGACTGGCGCCCGATTGCCAGCTTGCAAGGCACCACGGGCTATGCACGCTTTCGTGAATGGCTGCTTGTGCTCAATGCCTGCAATATCCCTCACCAGACTGTGCAGATGAACGGCAGAGAATACATTTATGTGCCCGCGCTGTTTGAAAATATTGCACTCAGGGAGCTGGGGGACTTTGTGCGCGAAAGCGCAGCGCCTGCCGCCCAGCCCCCGCCGCTGCATGTTTTTCCCCATGCCTACATGGCAATGCTGGCGCTGCTGCCGCTCATTCTCTGGCACGGCTGGCGCATGGGCTGGTGGCCTGCCCCCGCAGTCCTGCCACCGCCAGATATGTGGAGCAGCGCGGGCATCCTTGACGCAGTGCGGGTTCGCGTTTTCAATGAATGGTACAGAAGCTTCACCGCGCTTACCCTCCATGCCAGCCTTACCCATCTTTGCGGCAACATAGCCTTCGGGGCTATATTTATGACCCTGCTGGCCCGTATGACAGGCGTTGGCAGAGCCTTGTGGCTCACCCTGCTGGGAGGCGCGCTGGGCAATGCCCTGACCGTGCTGTTGCGGCCCCGCCCGGTTTTGAGCATGGGATTTTCCACGGCACTGTTTGCCAGCATTGGGGCTATTTCCGGCTACATGGCCTGCCAGCAACAAAGCAAACGCAAAACCATGCTGCCTGTGGCTGCCGCAGCCGCCTTGCTGGCCATGCTCGGCACAGAAGGCGAAAATACCGACTATGCCGCACATCTGGCCGGGCTTGGCTGTGGGCTGGCGCTGGGAGCATTTGAAGCATGGCAGGTGCGAAACTGCCGTAGGAGGTTGAGCCAATGGACGGCGGGTGCACTCACGGCCCTGATCTGCACCGCTGCATGGTGGTGGGCCTTTGCCGTCATGCGCAACTGACTGAGCAAAAAAAATCCTGACGTGAACACGCACATCAGGATCATGTTTTTAGCTGTAATTTTTTAATCACCACAAGTCAGCGCAGGCCAGCGCCTTCTCACGCCACTATCTTTCCACCAGACCTGCTCCCATCCTCTGTATGCCAGCCCAGAGCCGCACGGCAACACTATTCCTGCGTGGCAAGCGCCTGATTCAGACCGCGGTGCCGCCCTTGCTCAGCTTGTGCAGTGTACGCCCAAGCGGCGCTTCGCGGTGGAAAAGAAGCAGGGGTAGTATGGCCCCGATGGCCAGGGCGCACATGATGAAAAATGCCGTGAGCCCGTTGTAGACAACGCTGACAAGCACAGTCTGGCCCTGAGGCGTCCCGGCAGTGTTGAGGAACTGCAAGGTCGCCAGAATGGCCTTATAGGCAAACATGCCGGGAATCATGGGCAACAGCGCGGGGAACACAAACATTTCCGCCGGGGTATGGCAGCGGCGCGCGATGGGCATACTGCAAAAGGAAATAATCAACCCGGCGCAGAGCGATGCGCTGGCAATCCCCATACTGGCCTGCAACAGCAAAAAACGGCTCATATGGCCCGTGGCGGCAAGCAGGCCAGCCATGACGGCTATCCGCTTGGTGGGCCGCGAAATGGCCGCAAAACCAACTGCGGCAACAGCTGCGAGCGCGCCATCCGCAAGACAGTCAACCAGCATCATAGCGAATCCACCCCCATCAGCAGCATGGTTGTTGCCAGCCCCAGAGCAATGCAGATAATGAGCGTACTGGCCTGAATCAGCCGCGAAACGCCCATGAGCACATGCCCGTCAAGAATATCCAGCATGGCGTTGATCAGGGGGATGCCGGGGATGAGAAACAGCACGCTTGCAGCCATGCCTGTTTGCGGCGTGTTGCCCAGATGCAGCAGCACGCCCAGCGATGCCGCCAGAGAGGCTGCAAATGAGCAGAGAAAAAACGTGACCTTCAGGTCAAGGCCCCAGTGCAGCAGTTTCTGCCGCAGATAGAAGCCCAGAAAGGTTGCGCAGAAAACCAGCCCCATAGCCACCGCATCGCCGTTGAACAAACCGCAAAAGGCGGCATTGGCGCAGGCCACAAGAAAACGCAGCAGCACGGGATTAAGCGTGGGCACCGCGCAGATGGCGCTGAAATGCTCGCGCGCCTTGGCAAGGCTGAGTTTTTCATCGGCAATGCTCCAGCTCAGGGCATTGAGCGCCGCCACCCGCTGAAAATTGGGCGCTCCAGACACAATGGAGCTGACCGCGGTGCGGCGCTCCGCCGGAATGCCCCCTTCGGCTGGCTTGATGACCGAAAGCATGAGGTGCTTGGGGAATATGGCCAGTTCCACCTCAAAACCATATGCCCGTGCAATGCGGCAGGCGGTGCGGTCTACTCGTGAAGTCTGCCCGCCCGCCGCAAGCAATGTGGAAGCATAAACCTGTATGAACTCAATAAGCTCTTTGGCAGTCAGAACGTTATGCTTTGTTCCGCAAGCGGCATCAGCCTCACCCGCAACAGTCGAATCCGCCGCCAATGCAGACAGCGTATTCAGACCGCCCTGCCCGTTTTGCAAACCCATAAACTAGATCCCGCTTTCATTATCAAGAAAAACCCAGTGCAACATGCGCTTGTGAACCCGCAAACGGTATTCTGCCTGTTGCACCAACAGTGAGGCCTTACTGGCCAGAATGGAATCGTCAACACGGATGGCTGCTATGGGCGAAGCACTCAGCATAAGATGCGCGTCATGCGCCGCCTTGGCGAGCAGTTCCGGCGTCACGCTCCAGCTTTCGCGCTCTTCGTCCGTCAGGCCGCTACGGCAGCCCGCAAAAACATAGTTGACGCCGCGCACGGCCTCTTCCACACTATCCACAATGGTAATGCGCGACCCGTAGCGCTCCGCAGCTTCTTTGAGCGGCGCGGGGTCCACGCGGGACGGCACGGCAATGCGCAGTGAAAAGGGAAACCATGCCGTTGCCGCCATCAATGAATGCAGCGTTCCGTTGACGCAGCCCAGCCAGCCGCAGGTCACGCCGTCAAGATAACGCGAATTGCGCAACATGCAGGCGATGTCGGCCAGCGCATGCGCCGGGTGCGCATCCGGGCTGCCCGCATTGATAAGCGGGAAGCGCAGACACGATGCCTCCATATCCCACCCGCCCACGGGCATGCCATACATGTACATGCAGTCAATGTAGTAGCTGAAAACGGGCAGAAGCTGTTCCTGATAATCATTCATTTCATTGCGCCAGCTGCCACGGCTGCCCTCGTACACCACAGCGCCGCCCATTTGCCGCACAGCGGCAGAAACGCAAAGCCTCTCGGGCAGGGAGTGTTGCGAAAACATCAGCAGGGCCACGCGCTGCGCCATAAAGTCTGTTTGCAGCTTCGGTTCCGGCATGCCCAATGCCTGCTGCACCAGCAGCCAGGACGCCTTTTCACCAAGACTCTTGATATTTAAAATATGTCTCGCCATAGATCCTCCGTGACGGTCGTCACATACAGCATCTTGAGCCCGCGATACTGTTCTATCAATGCGTGAAAATTCTGTCCAGCAAAGCACAAAAAGCGGCAGGCATCACAAACCCTTATGTGCATTTTGCGAAACAATCTTTTAACACACTGAAAAAAAAGAGAATAGTGGATCTTGTCGCATTAATACCCATTGAATACTTGTGATTTAATCCACTTTTCAGCTACAGTACGGGTGCCCGCTTGCAGGGCCCACAGGAGCATACATGAGAGCATTCATTTTTGATCTGGATGGAACACTGGTTGACAGCCTGGAAGACATTGGTCAGGCCTGCAACGATGTTCTGGCCAGTCACGGCTATCCAGTTCATCCCTTGCCAGCGTACAGATTCTATGTGGGCCGCGGCTTTCACAAACTTGTGAATGACGCCCTCCCCGAGGGTGAAGCAGCAAAGCTTTCTTCAGCCCAGCTGACAGCGTTGATTGCAGAGGCCCGTAGCCGCTACGGTGAAAATATGTGCATCCGCACCAAGCCCTATGCCGGCATCACCGAAGCGCTGCACACGCTTGCCGCAGATGGCCACGCCCTGGCCGTCCTTTCCAACAAGCCGGACGACCTCACGGTTGAGCTGGTGCGCCGCTACTTTCCTGACGTGCCGTTTACCCTTGTGCGCGGCGGCAGGGAGGGGGTGCCCCTCAAGCCGGAGCCGGACGCCCCGCTCGACATGCTGCGGCACATGGACTTTTTGCCCCAACGCAGCTTTTACGTGGGCGACAGCAACGTGGACATCTTCACCGCCCGCAACGCGGGTATGATCTCAATCGGCGTGGCCTGGGGATTTCGCGGCGCGGACGAGCTGCGCGCAGCCCAGGCCGACCATGTCATCGACACGCCCGCAGCGCTGACGCGCCTGGCAAAGGAGGCATAATATGAAACGTCCCATCATTGAGATTGACGAAGAAAAGTGCAACGGCTGCGGGCAATGCGTACTCGACTGCGCCGAAGGCGCGCTTGCCATCATTGACGGCAAGGCCAAACTTGTCAGCGACATCTACTGCGACGGCCTCGGCGCGTGTCTGAACTGCCCCGAGGGCGCCCTGCGCCTTGTGGAAAGGGACGCGCCCGAATTTGATGAAGAAGCGGCCCTGGCCGCCAAGGCAAAAAGGGATGGAACCGCCCAGCCCCACCGCCCCCACGGCGGCGGCTGCCCCGGCAGCATGGCGCGCACGTTCACCCCGCTGACTGGCGGCCCTGCAACCACGGCCCCCGCCGGATCGCAAGACCTGCGGGCGCAGGTGCCCACCTGGCCCATCCAGTTGCGGCTGGTTCCGCCCACAGCGCCCTATCTGCGCGGGGCCAATATCTTGCTGGCCGCCCATTGCGCAGGCTTTGCCCTGCCCAATCTGCATACGGACTGGATGCGCGGGCGCGTACCCATCATTGCCTGCCCCAAGCTTGAAGACAACGAAGTGCTGGTGGAAAGGCTCACAGCCATCATCAAACAGGGCGGCATTGCGGGCATTACCGTACTGCGCATGAGCGTGCCCTGCTGCGGCGGGCTGGACAGGCTGGCGCACCGCGCCATTGAGGCAGCAGGTAGCACCTTGACGCTGGAGACGCATATTGTACAATTGTAAGTATGCTATAAGAAGTATACATGGGCAAGAAATGCCCATGTAGGAAATACCTAAAGTCCGCCTTGACAAAACATAGTGTAATGCTATGTTTTAGGGGCGGGCTTTTATTAATTGAAATCGCCCAAAAACTGTAACCCGCAGACGGGCCGTAAGGGGCAGTGAACGCACTGCCAAGTAAGACTGCTTTGCTGTAAAGGATCATCGACATGCCCATCAAGATTCCTGCTGATCTTCCCGCCTGTGCAGCGCTTGAGAGCGAAAACATCTTTGTGATGACGGAAGATCGCGCTGTTCAGCAGGACATTCGTCCGCTGGAAATCGCCATCGTCAACCTCATGCCCACCAAGATCGCCACAGAAACCCAGTTGCTGCGGCTTTTGAGTAATTCGCCCCTCCAGGTCAACATCACCCTGCTGCGCACAGAAGCTCACGAATCCAAAAATACTCCCACTCAGCATCTTGAGCGTTTTTACAAGACATTTTCAGAAATTCGCCACGGCAGCTTTGACGGCATGATCGTGACCGGCGCTCCGGTGGAACACCTCCCTTTTGAAGATGTGGACTACTGGCACGAGCTGCTGGACATCATGACCTTTGCGCAAAGCCGCGTGTACTCCACCTTGTACATCTGCTGGGCGGCGCAGGCGGCCCTGTACCATTTTTACGGTATCCCCAAGTACGCCTTGCCTGCCAAAGTTTCCGGCGTGTTCCAGCACGACATTTTGCAGCCGGCCTGCCGCCTGTTCAGCGGCTTTGACGATACGTTTGTCGCGCCCCATTCGCGCCATACAGAAGTTCGCGCCAAGGATGTGAGCAAACAATCCGAGCTGCGCATTCTTGCCGAATCGCCAGAAGCCGGGCTTGCTCTGGTTGAGAGCCGCGATCATTCACAGGTTTTCATGACCGGGCACCTTGAGTACGACAGGGGCACCCTGGATGCGGAATTCCGCCGCGATCAGGAACGGGGCATGAGTCCCATACCGCCCAGCAACTACTATCCCGGCAACGATCCCAGCCGTCTGCCCAACATGAACTGGAGGGCACACGCGCACCTGTTCTACTGCAACTGGCTTAACTACTACGTTTACCAGGAAACGCCCTTCAGCCTTACTGCCATTGCCCGTGACCGGCAGGGCAAGTAAGAGTTCATAATCCTGAACCCCTACAGGATACGAGGATGCCTATGCGATTTTCTACCAGAACCCGTTACGGATTGCGCTTCTTGCTGCGTCTGGCGGCCCAGCCCCAGGGCTCTCTTTTGCAACTGGGGCAGGTAGCCCGTGAAGAAAACATCTCATCGGGCTATCTGGAACAGATAGTGCGGGCACTGCGCCCCATGGGCATCTTGCGTGCTGTGCGCGGTTCTGGCGGCGGGTACTCCCTTGCCAAATCGCCATCAGATATTAACATTGAAGAAGTCTTTCAGCATCTTGAGGGTGAAATTTCCCCTGTGCGCTGTCTGAGCAAGGGTCGCCATTGCCAACGCGAATCCCACTGCTCCACCCGGGGCTTCTGGACAGAACTGGACGGGCACATCCGCTCCTTCCTGCAAAAGCGCACCTTGCAGGAAATCATTGACACAGAGAAATGCTCCGTAACGGGAGGCAATCATGTGGAATTACACTGAAGCAGTACACGACCACTTTCTGCGGCCGCACAATGTGGGTCCCCTTGAAGGCGCCAACGCCATTGGCGAAGTGGGCAGCCTGACCTGCGGCGACGCCCTTAAGCTATATCTCAAGATCAACGACCAGCACATCATTGAAGACGCCAGCTTTGAAACCTTTGGCTGCGCCAGCGCCATTGCGTCAAGCTCTGTGCTGACAGACATGGTCAAGGGCATGTCTGTTGAAGACGCGCTCAAGATCACCAACAAGGACATCACCAATGCTTTGGGCGGCCTGCCCAAGCAGAAGATGCACTGCTCCGTCATGGGCCAGGAGGCGCTTGAAGCCGCCATCCGCCAGTGGAAGGGCGAACCGCCCGTGCCCCATGCCCACGAAGACGGCAAGCTGGTGTGTAAGTGCTTTGGCATCACGGATGCCCAGATTATCCGCGCCATCACCGAAAACGGCCTCAAGACCGTTGAAGAAATCACCAACTACACCAAGGCTGGCGGCGCATGCGGCGAATGCCTTGATGAAATCGCCGAAATTCTGGCTGGTCAGCTCAAGCAGAAGCCCCTGGTCGAGCTCAAGCCCAAGCCGCGCCTCACCAACGTGCAGCGCATGCAGAAGGTGCTCAAGACCATCGATGAAGAAATCCGCCCCCAGCTTGCTGCTGACGGCGGTGATATTGAACTGGTGGATGTGGACGGTCTGCGCGTTGTGGTCTCCCTGCGCGGGCGCTGCGCCCAGTGCCGCTCGAGCGAAGTGACCATCCGCGATCTGGTGCAGCGCCTGCTGCGCGAACATGTTGAAGCCGACATCGTGGTTGAGGAGGCCTAACCGCCATGAAAACCATCTATCTTGACAACAACGCCACCACGGCTGTTGCGCCTGAAGTACGCGATGCCATTCTGCCCTATCTGAACGAGCTGTACGGCAACCCTTCAAGCATGCACACCTTTGGCGGTCAGGTGGCCGATGCGGTCGAAACAGCCCGTGAGCAGATGGCCGGGCTGCTGGGCGCAAACCCGGACGAAATCATCTTTACCTCCTGCGGGTCGGAGAGCGACAATGCCGCCATATGGTCTGCCATCCAGACCCAGCCTGAAAAGCGCCACCTCATAACCACCCGCGTGGAACATCCCGCCGTGCTCAGCGTCATGCAGCACTGGGAACGCCAGGGTTACCGGGTGACCTACCTTGGCGTGGACAACAAGGGACGCCTTGATCTGGACGAATACGCAGCTGCCCTCACGCCTGATACGGCGCTGGCATCCATCATGTTTGCCAACAATGAAGTGGGCAATATCTATCCCATCCAGCGCATGGCTGAAATGGCCAGCGAGCGCGGCGTGCTGTTCCATACTGATGCCGTGCAGGCCGTTGGCAAAACGCCCATTGACCTTGCCCATCTGCCTGCGGATATGCTTTCGCTCTCCGGCCACAAGTTGCACGCCCCCAAGGGAATTGGCGTGCTGTATGTGCGCAAGGGTGTGCGCTTCCGCCCGTTTTTGCGGGGCGGCCATCAGGAACGGGGCCGTCGTGCAGGCACCGAAAATGTGCCCTACATTGCAGGGCTTGGCGCAGCGGCTCAGCTTGCCATTGCACACATGCAGGAAGAACGTGTCAGCGTGGCCATGCTGCGCGACAGGCTTGAACAGGGACTGCTTGAACGTATCCCCGACTGCATGGTGAACGGCGATGTGGATAACCGCCTGCCCAACACCACCAATATTGCATTTAAAAACGTGGAAGGCGAAGCCATCCTGCTCATGCTCGACAGGTTCGGCATCTGTGCAAGCTCCGGGTCTGCCTGCACCTCTGGCAGCCTTGAACCTTCGCATGTACTGCGCGCCATGGGTGTGCCCTTTACATACGCCCACGGCTCCATCCGCCTTTCTCTCTCCCGCTACACCACGCAGGAAGAAGTGGACTTTGTCATCCAGAACTTCCCTGATGTCATCAAAACCCTGCGCATGATTTCTCCTTTCAAGAATTAATCCTGGCTCAAACAACAATTGGCGCAGACTTCAATACCTTTAGATTACGTGCCGCACTCATCCGGGTGCGGCACATTTACGTCTGCGGCAAAAATTCTGCGCAATTGTAACATACGGCTCTGGTTGCACCCATGATGCCAAAAAGTACTCTTTCTTTCGGTCGCTACGCAAATGAGCCTATTGCCTCCAAGGGCCGGTTGTCCTATTATTTTACTTTGAATATCTGTCCCGATTGGTGAGAGTGAGGTTTCATGCGTTCAATTCGCCTTTTTGATCTGCTGATGGGTTTTTCGCGTGCGCTGGATATGGTCACGCCGCTTCTTGCCGGACACCATCTGCGGGTTGCCTTTTTGAGCCAGGTTATTGCCGAACGCATGCGGTTACCCCGCACCACGCGCAAATACATGCTTATGGCCAGCATGCTGCACGATATTGGGGCAGTGCCGCTCAAAAGCGATACGCGCGACCTCATCTTTGAGCGCAACAAAGCCCTGCACTGCCGGGCTGGCTGGGCCTTTTGCAAAACAGCAGGGCTGCCCACGCCGGTATGCGAAATGGTGCTGCATCACCATACGGAATGGTGCAGCTATGAGGCATCCGACCAGCATTCACTGCCAGCCAATTGTATTCACATGGCTGACCGGGTTGACGTGGCCCTGCGCGGCAAGCAGACTTCTGACCTGCACAGCATCTGCCTCACCTTGCAGGCAAGAGACAGGGAATACGCCCCAGCCTGCCTTGCAGCGCTGGCAACCCTGGCTCATGATGCGGAAATTTCAGCGCTTCTGGGCAGCCACGAGCGCATGGAAGAATACCTGGCCACGGCATTTGGCTCTGTGATTCTTGGCCCGGTGCAGCTTGTGGAACTGTGCGGGCTTTTTTCGCAAACCATTGACTCCAAAAGCCCCTTTACCGCCACCCACTCCCTTGGCGTGGCCTATACGGCGCGCATGCTGCTCAGGCTGACCCGCATGGCCGATGCCGACGATCTCACAACCATGTTTGTGGCCGGTCTGCTGCATGACATTGGCAAACTCGCGGTGCCGCTCGAAATTCTGGAAAAACCAGCGGCGCTCACGCCTGACGAAGTGCAGGAAATTCAGAAACATGCTGAAATCAGCATGGAGTTGCTGGGTTCCATACCCGGTTTTACCTGCGTACGGGAATGGGGAGGCAGACACCACGAGCGCATTGACGGCACTGGCTATCCCCACAATATTGAAGGAAGCAGCCTGACACTCCCTGTGCGTATCATCGCCGTAGCGGATGTATTTACAGCCCTCACAGAAGACCGCCCCTACCGCAACGGCATGCCTCTGGCCGAAGCCATGAGAATCATCGCATCCATGGCGGAACTCGGCTATCTGGACAACGGCGTGGTAGCGCTCCTGGCCGATAATGTGCTACGCGTCAACAAAGAGCGCATACGCGCCCAGCGCAAAGCCGCAGCAAACTTTGTGGTTATGCGCAGGCTGTGCGATGAGGCGGCCAAGGCTGCCAGGCAACCTTGAACTGGGTAGCCATACCCACTGACGGGGGGAATCATGGGCGTTCCAATCATTTTTCTGATTATTGCTCCCTTGGCTGGCATTATCGCCATGCAGCTCACCCCGCCCTTTTCTCGGCTTGCTGTTGTCCTCTCCCTGATTTTTTCCTTCTGCGGCCTTGTGCTGCTCTACCGCTACCTCCTGCTTCCCTTGCGCACATTCGTAGCTGCCCTCGCGCAGCCAGGCTGCGCTGAAATTCCGTCCATACCCACGGCCTGCGATGTTGTGCGCGCTCTGGAAGACAGCCTCAATGCCAGAGAGGCCACGCTTCGCCACGATCTTGCCGAGGCGCGCGAAACAGCAGCCAAACTCCGGCAGGAAATTCAGGAACTACGCGAAAGGCGCGTTGTGGACATGCAGACGCAGCAGACTGCCCTTGCGGCGCTGCGCAAAGCCCAATCTGAATTGAATGACCTGGCTACAGCTGCTGATGCGGACAGTGGGTTGCCTGTGGACCGCCCGCACATCAGGGAGCAAATTCTTGACCTTTCTGCGGTGCTCCACCATAGCGAATGCATATTGCTGCACGCCAGCCAGCTTTTAGGTACAGCTGACACCGACAAAGACGAAGCAGATACTACGCTTGCAGAGGCCTTCCCTTGGGATAGCCGCTACAACACAAACATTCCGGTCATTGACGGCCAGCACAAACTTTTGCTTTCGTACATCAACAAACTACACCGTGGAATGCAGAAAGGCTGCGACAAAAAGCTGCTGCTCGAAATTCTTGATGATCTGACGGGCTATGCTTTTAGCCATTTTGCCACAGAAGAAATATTCTTCAGCCGCACGGCTTATCCGCTCACAGCACGGCACATTGAAGTACACCAGAGTTTCAGAAAAACAGTGACAGAACTCAGGGAGGCCGTGCTTGACGACAAGGCCTTTATTGATATTGCCCTGCTGGAATACCTGAAAACCTGGCTGGTGGATCATATACAGCAGATGGATGTGGGTTTTGCCTCATATGTGACCGGCACAAAGCCCACACCGGAGCAGTAAGCCTTCTGCGGCCAGACCCCAATAAAAAACCCCGCTAAAAGCGGGGAACAGACGCGATCGGCAGAGCAAACTGTCAGGACTCGCAAAAAGTTCAACGGCTGAGCAGTTCTGCCGCTATTCGTTCTCGGGCAGCGCGGTCAAGAAGGCGCTGGTTTGAACTGCCCCTAAACTGCAGCTCAAGGTCGCGGAGGCTTTCCACATAGGGGCCATCCACAAGAACATCCGTCAGTTCCAGCAGCCGGTTTGTCCAATAGTCATTGCGGGCAAGCAGGGCTTCGAATGTGTACCCCGTGTAAGTCATCACATTTTTGCGCATGGCCTGTACACCCTCGGCCACGGCGCAGAGCGCCTGGGCCTGCTCAAAGGGCTCCCCGCCAGACAGCGTCACGCCCGCCAGGAGAGGGTTCTCCCCAAGCTGGGCAAGGGCGGCCTCCGCCGTAAACGGAAAGCCGCCCTCAAAGTCGTGCGTCTGCGGATTGTGGCACCCTTTGCAGTGATGCGGGCAACCCTGCGTGAACAGGACATACCTCAGGCCCGGGCCGTCCACTATGGATTCTTCCACAATGCCTGACAGCCGCATGACCCCGGCATTACCGGATTCAGGCATGCTTGACACGATCGCGCTCTTCCGAGCGCTTGGCATTGTTGAAACGGTCAAGCGTTCCCACAAGGTAACCGGTGATGCGGCGGGTACGTTCAAAGCCCACATCCTGACCCACAAGTTTCTGCGCGGGCTTGGTTTCCTCGAACAGACGCGATTTCATTAGCATTTTCGCTCTCCTTGTTCTATCAGCAAAAGTTGATGAAAATTGTATATGACCGCTAGTCCCACTTGGGGGTGTGCGGGTATTTTTTACGCAGTTCTTTAAGCAGCTCGGCACTCACGGCTTCGCCTTCCTTACGGCCGCAACGGGGGCAGGCGCCGTTGATCACACCCACATAGCCGCAGACAGGGTCGCGATCCAGGGGATGGTTGATGGAGCCGTAGCCAACGCCATTATCATGCATAAAACGGATGATGCTCTCAAAAGCCTCAAGGTTTTTGCAGGTATCGCCATCCAGCTCCACATAGGTGATGTGGCCCGCATTGGTCAGCGCGTGGTACGGAGCCTCGATCTGTATCTTTTTAAAGGCCTTGATGGGGCAGTACACCGGCACGTGGAACGAGTTGGTGTAGTAATCCCTGTCAGTGATGCCGGGAATGCTGCCGAACTTTTCCTTGTCGAGGTTGACAAAGCGCCCGCTCAGGCTTTCCGCCGGGGTGGCGATGAGTGAAAAATTGAGCCCTGTCTTTTCAGCCTCGTCATCGCACCGTTTGCGCAGATGCGTAACAATCTCAATGCCAAGCTTCTGGGCATCTTCGCTTTCGCCGTGGTGCTGGCCCACAAGAGCCTTGAGCGTTTCGGCAAGGCCGATAAAGCCCACGGTCAGGGTGCCGTGCTTGAGCACTTCTTCAATGCTGTCGTCCCAACCCAGTTTGTCGGAATCAAGCCAGATGCCCTCGCCCATGAGGAAGGGATAGTTACGCACCTTTTTGGCGCTCTGGATCTTGAGCCGATGCAGCAACTGGCGGAACACCAGATCGATCTTGTCGTCCAGCAGGGCGTAGAAACGGCTGATATCACCGCGCGCATCCAGCCCAAGCCGGGGAAGGTTGATGGACGTAAAGCTCAGATTACCGCGACCGCACGTAACCTGCCTGTCCTTGTCGTACACGTTGCCAAGCACACGTGTGCGGCAGCCCATGTAGGCCACTTCCGTATTATAGTCGCCCGGGCGGTAGTACTGGAGGTTATACGGCGCGTCAAGAAAGCTGAAATTGGGGAAAAGCCGCATGGCGGAAACATCCATAGCCTGCTTGAAAAGATCGTAGTTGGGATCTTCAGGATTATAGTTGACCCCGGACTTAACCTTGAAAATCTGCACGGGGAAGATGGAGGTTTCTCCATTGCCAAGCCCGGCCTTGGTGGCGCGCAGCAAGTTTTTGACAACTATGCGGCCCTCGGCAGAAACATCCGTGCCGTAGTTGATGGAGCTGAAAGGCACCTGCGCGCCTGCGCGGGAATTCATGGTGTTCAGGTTGTGGATCAGGGCTTCCATGGCCTGATAGGTGCGGCGCTCTGTGTATTTGAAGGCTTCGCCGGCAGCATAGGCATGCGCGCGCGTTACAAGTTCGCGCTGGGCCTCGGGGGCAGCCGCCACAAGAGCTTCTCCAAAGGCATCGCAAGTGCCAAGGCGTGGGCCTTCGGGCAACAGTGCGATGGTTTCTCTGGCGGCGTCAATGGCTGCCTGCTCTTCCAGATTCTGGGCAATGCGCAAAAATGCGGCAAAGGCGCGCTCATATTCCTTGCGGTAGGTTTTGATAACGCCTTCGGCCATGGCAAAGTCAAAATGCGGCACACTCTGGCCGCCGTGCATTTCATTCTGGTTGGCCTGAATGGCAATGCAGGCAAGGGCCGAGTAGCTCTCAATGGAATTGGGCTCGCGCAAATGCCCGTGCCCCGTGGAAAAACCATTTTTAAACAGGGGGATAAGGTCAATCTGGCAGCACGTTTCCGTGAGCATGTAAAAATCTTTGTCGTGAATGTGGATATCGCCGTTGAGGTGCGCGGCAGATGCATCCTTGGGTAGAATGTAGTTGTCGATGAAGAATTTTGAGCCCTCGGAACCATACTTGAGCATAGTGCCCATGGCCGTATCGCCATCGATATTGGCGTTCTCGCGCTTGATGTCTTCCTGCAGGGCCGGGGAATACGTAAGTTTTTTATAGATATCCATGAGATACGATTCCGCATTACGGATTTTCGTATGCTCGGCCCGGTACAGAATGTAAGCCTTGGCGCTTTTGGCGTAGTCGTACTGAATCAGGGTTTCTTCAACAACATCCTGAATTTCTTCCACATGCTTGAGGCAGCGCGACTCCAGCTTTTTGCACACCTTTTCGGTGACAAACAGCAGGTCAGTGGGGGACATGTCTTCACCGCCAACGGCCTGATTGGCCTTGGTGATGGCATTGAGAATCTTGACCGAATCAAAAGGCACTTCCGTGCCGTCGCGCTTAATAATGCTGGCGAGCATGAACTTCGCTCCAAACGTGTGGGCTATGAACAAAAAGGCCGCCCGAACAAAACGGGCGGAGAGGCCATCAATGGCCTTTTTCTGACGGTTCATCTGCAAAAGCCCGTTGCAGATGCTCCACTTTCTTAGAACGGTTGAAAGCAGGTCTTCCGGCTTGCCTGCCGCTTTTCGGCCTTCCCGGTTTTATCCAGTGACACGCGAGGAAAAGCGGTTTTGAACAGGCACACGGCGGCGGGTCCGCTCCCGAATTTCACGGGAATTCCCTATTAAGCTCCATGGCGCTTTCAATGTCTAGAAAATCTCAAAAGAATTGCACCCTGTCAATAAATGCACGCAAAAAAGCTCTCCTAGTGCCGTAGCAACACTGCGAATTCACTATTGAATTTTCTTGCCTGCCCATTTTTTCACTACATCAAGGCCGCAAAACAGTGAGGGCGGGAACAAGAAAGTTCGCCCTGACTAGAGCCAGATCAGGCAACCTGACCCGCAACATGTGTGGCTTTGATTGGCGTTGCTGAAACATTTCGTCATGAATTCAGGCATCATGCCCGCATGGCGCTGCCGCCCAGGCACCGGCACTGCGACCGCAGCCGATACCTGGCGAGCTTTCCTCAGAAAGCAGTTCCCGTAACGCAGACAAGAACCTACTCTACCCACGCAGGGTTTTCAAGACGGCCTCCCCCACGTAAGGGGACTTACCTCGGACTTGACATTTTTATTTGCCCGCCGCTTGCCGAAGATATCGTTTATAAAAACTTTTTTTGTACACGCAAACAGGGTTTGAGAATTCCGTAACAGCTAATAAACACAAGGGGCCGCATCGGCCCAACTCCGCTTCCACCGCCAATTTGCAGAGAAGCGCAATCGGATACCCGATGCGGCCCGTCAATAAACCCGAAACGCCGTCTACGGCAGCAGGATCATGTTGTAGAGGTTCTTGTCGTCCAGATACTTCTGCGCCACGGCCTGAATATCCGCAGGGGTCAGCTTGGCTGCTTTGTCGATGAGCGACTTGCTGAAATCGCGGGGCAGGCCCAGCACGGCGTCTGTGGCGGCCACGCCTGCGCGGGAATCAAGGCTTTGCTTGTCGCGGTAGTATTCGCCAAGCAGGCGGTTGGCTCCGGCTTCAAGCAGTTCCGCAGGCAGGGGTTTTGCCTTGATATCGGCAATAATCTTGGCAAAGCCTTCACGCGCCTGCGCCACCTTGTCAGGCGTAGTGCCAATGTAAAAAGCCATCATGCCAGCCTGAGGCATGGCGCGGTAAAAGGCCGTGACCGTGTACCCAAGGCCCTGCTCGTCGCGCATCTGGCTGAACAGCAGGCCGCTCTGCCCGGAAAGCACAGACTGCAAAAGCATGAGTGCCGGGGCGTCCGGGCTGGTGTAGGGCACAGCCTTGAACATCTGGAGCACGTGGGCCTGATTGCGCCCTGGCAGATGCAGATCAAGGTTACGGGCATCACCCCATGAGGGAGCGGGCAAGGAGAAATCCTTTTTGTCTGGCGCGGGCAATGTGCGGGCAAAGGCCAGCACGGCCTCGCGGTCAAAATCGCCTGCCACTGCCAGCACCCAGGGCTGCACGAGCTGCTTGTCCCAGAACGAGCGCACATCCTTGGGCGTAAACTTGGAAAGGTTCGCTTCCGTCCCCAGGCTGTCGTAGCCGTAGGGCTGACCGCCGGGGAAGATGAAGGGATTCACGCGTGAGAACAGGAAGGAGGTGGGCCTGTCTGCCCGCTGGCGGATGGCGGCCTTCATATTTTCCGCTTCACGCTTGATTTCCTTGGCTTCAAACCGGGGCTTGCCCAGAACCTCGCCCAGCATGGAGAAATAATCGGCATTGAATCGGGCCGGGCCGGTCAGGGACACGGTAAAGGTTTGCAGGCCCGCCTTGGCGGAGAGTGAAGCCGCGCGGTCGGCGAAATAGCGTTCCATTGCCTGGGCGTCCAGTTTGCCGCTGCCGTCGCCAAGGGTGCTGGCCGTCAGTTCTGCCAGCCCCTGCTGGTCAGGCTTCAGCAGGGCGTTGCCGCCGGGCAGCATGAGATCAACCGCCACATAGGGCACAGTTGCATCAGGAATAAGAATGACGGTACGTCCCTGCCCCAGATCGACCACTTCCTGCTGACCCGCAGTGGCCGAAGCCTGCTGCGCAGTTTTGGCAGCGGCGCTGCCGGGCCAGTTCTTTTGCAGCACGGCTTCCAGATCGGGCAGCTTGGCATTCTCAGGCGCGAGCACACGCACCCGCGCCCTGCTGGGGTCAAGCCAGAGGTCAATGGCCTGCTGCACCTGCGGCTGCGAAACATTACGCTGGGTGAAGCGCAGATTTTGTTCCGCCACATCGCCGCCCAGCTCAAACTGGACGCTGCCCAGCCAGGAGGCCAGGCCGTTGAGCGTTTCCGCCGAGCGGTCCATGCTGTCTTCAAGGTTGTAGCGGGCGCGCTTGAGGGCCTCGGGCTTGAAGTCTGCGGCCTTGAGTTTGGCAAGGTCTGTGGTCAGCCCCTGCCAGAAGGCCTCCAGCTTTTCCGGGGCCATATTGGCTGTAATGTACAGCATGCCCGCGCGCGCAAGGCTCATGTTGCCCACGCTGATGCTGTCCACAAGCTGCTTTTCATACTCGTACTTGCGGCTCAGCAGCGAGGTG
The DNA here is from genome assembly GCF_902477725.1 of uncultured Desulfovibrio sp. Taxonomy (NCBI): domain Bacteria; kingdom Pseudomonadati; phylum Thermodesulfobacteriota; class Desulfovibrionia; order Desulfovibrionales; family Desulfovibrionaceae; genus Desulfovibrio; species uncultured Desulfovibrio sp. The sequence goes on from NZ_CABSIF010000010.1 coordinate 32,968, forward strand.
CCGTCGCCGCCAAGCAGGTAGCTCAGCACGTCCAGATCCACAGAGCGCAGGTCCCGCAAGGCTGGCGCAGGAAAGGCCATGCCCAGATAGACCTTGTTCCAGGGGCCGCGCACTACCTCAACGCGCTGGCCGCCGGGGGCCATAAGCAAATCAACCTGCGGCGGCGTAACAGCATCGTTGGTGTTGGCCATAGCGCCAAAAAGTTCCTGCGCGTGTTGCATCACAGCTTGCGGATCAATATCGCCCGCCACCAGCAGCATCATGTTTTGCGGCTGATACCAGCGCTGCACATAGGCGCGAAGGTCATCGGCAGTGATGGCGCGCACGGTTTCCTTAAAGCCGATGATGGGTCGCCCGTAGGGGGTGTTCTGGAGTGTGGACACCTGCAGGCTTTCAAACAGCCTGCTCATGGGCGAATCCTGATCGCGCTCAAGCTCGGAAATCACCACTTCTTTTTCCGACTCCAGCTCCTTGGGATCCAGAGAGGCCTGAAAGGCCATTTCTTTCACCACGTCCATGCCCATGCGCCAGTGAGCGGCGGGCATGTCCGTCATGTACCATGTCTTGTCAAAGCTGGTGGCCGCGTTGAGGTAGCCGCCAAGGGCTTCCACATCGCGCGCCACCTGGCCCTTGGGCCGATGCTCTGTACCTTTGAAGACCATGTGCTCAAGCAGATGGCTGATGCCAGCCTGCTTGGCGTCCTCATTGGCCGACCCGGTGCGCACGTAAAGGCGCGTTGCCACCAGAGGAAAGCGGCTGTCCTTGATGATATACACGGAAAGCCCGTTGGGCAGTTTGGTCAGGGTTCGCTGTTCGCCCGGAGCCGCAGAGGCCGCGCCAGCCAGCAAGGCCAGCAGCAAGGGCAATAACAGAAGTATGCGTTGCATGTTTGCTCCTTATGGATTTGCAGTCGCAAGGGTGCAGCGGCGATGGATTGCCCCGCCCTGCTCCCGGACTGTTTTAACCGACTTGAATACTAATACCCCCGGCACGGGGTGGCAAGCTGCTGTCTTTTACCAAACCCGGCGGCCCGGCCTCATGAGGTTGTGGCCATGTTGAATTTGCCGAAGTTTTCAGCAACAAAAAACCGGCAGTCATATGATCGCCGGTTTGAGCGCTGACCAGATCAACGCTGTTTGTAATCAGGAGAAGGTCTAGCCGCCGAGGTAGGCGTCTTTGACCTTGGGGTTTTCAAGCAGTTCGCGTCCAGGGCCTTCAAGCACGACCCTGCCAACTTCAAGAATGTAGGCATAGTGCGCCACAGAAAGCGCCGCAAAGGCGTTCTGCTCCACCAGCAGAACGGTTTTGCCTTCTTCGTTGATGCGCTTGACGATGTCGAAAATTTCGCGCACCAGCAGCGGGGCAAGCCCCAGCGAAGGCTCGTCAAGCATGAGCAGATCGGGGCGGCTCATGAGCGCGCGGCCCACGGCCAGCATCTGCTGCTCGCCGCCGGAGAGCGTACCGCCTTTCTGCCAGAGACGTTCCTTGAGTCGTGGAAACAAGCTGTAAACCCACTCGATATCATGGGCTATTTCTGCCTTGTCGCTGCGCGAATACGCGCCCAGGTGCAGGTTTTCCTCCACCGTCAGATGGGGCAGGATACGCCGCCCTTCCGGCGAAAGAGAAATGCCCTTGCGCACCATGTCTTCAGGCTTGAGGCCCATGAGCGAAGCCGGGGCGTCGCCCTCGTGGCGGGTTAGCAGAATGTCGCCGCTGATAGTTTTGTTCAGGCCGGCAATGGAGCGGATAATACTGCTCTTGCCCGCGCCGTTGGCCCCGATAAGCGTCACAATGCTGCCGCGCGGGATATTCAGGCTTACGCCCTGAACGGCCTGAATGCCGCCGTAGCGCACATGGAGATTACGAATTTCAAGCATGATGCACCCTGTCCATATGTCGGTCTGCACCGGAAGAGCTTTCCGGGCATGTCTATCTGCTGCGTATGGCCGTTTGCTCCTGCACAGGAGCGGCAAACAGCGCCTTTGCAAGCCGCAACGGGCAGCGGGAGCAAGGCTCCGCCGCTCTGGCCACGGCTAAATGACTTTTTCCAGCGAGGCGTCCTCACCCAGATAGGCGCGGATAACCACGGGGTTGTTGCGTATGGCTTCCGGCTCGCCCTCGGCGATCAAGGCGCCGTATTCCATGACCCAGATGTACTGGCACACGCCCATGACGACCTTCATGTCATGCTCGATCAGCAGGATGGTGAGGTCGAATTCGTCACGGATATGGCCGATAAAATGCATGAGATCCAGGCTTTCTTGCGGATTCATGCCCGCTGCGGGTTCATCAAGCAGCAACAGTTTTGGCTCTGTGGCCAGAGCGCGGGCAATCTCAAGCCTACGCTGCGCGCCGTAAGGCAGGCTGCCCGCCTGATCGTTGAGGTTGCCGCTCAGGTTTACCCGATCGGCAAGCTGCTTGCTTTTTTCCACAATGGCCGCTTCTTCCTTATAAAAAGCGGGAATCCCCAGAGGGGCCATCCACCAGGGGCAGCGGCGGCGCACATGACAGCCGACCATGATGTTTTCAAGCACGGTCATCTGCTGCGACAGACGGATGTTCTGGAAAGTGCGGGCCATGCCCATGCGGCAGATTTCCGAGGGGCCAAGGCCCTTCACGCTCTTGCCGTCAAAAACCACGTCGCCTTCCTGAGGCGTGTAAAAACCGCTCAGAACGTTGAATGCGGTGGTTTTGCCAGCGCCGTTGGGGCCGATAATGCCCGCGATGGCACCCTTGGGCAGGGCGATGGAAAGATCGCTCACGGCGGTCACGCCGCCAAAACGCATGGTTACGTCCTTGGCCAGCAGCAGTGCGCCCTCGTAATTGGGAGCCTTGGGCATATTAAAACCGCTCATGCCTTGCCCCTCCTGAAGAACGCGCCCATTGATTTCCAGGTCAGCTCACGGGTTCCCATGATGCCCTCGCGCCGATAAAGAATAATGGCCAGCAGCACCAGCGAAAACACCACCATACGCATGCCGGGGATGCCGGGGATTTCAATAAAGCCCAGATCCATGGGTTCTTCAATGGCGCGCAGCCATTCAAGCAGGATGGTGATGACCGTGGCGCCGAGCAGGCTGCCCGTCAGCGAGCCAAGACCGCCAGCCACAACGAACATGAGTACGTTGAAGGTCAGCAGGAAGTTGAACATCTTGGGGTCAATGGTGGAGAGGTGGGAGCCAAGCAGCGCACCGCCCACACCGGCAAAAAACGCGCCCACGCAGAACGAAAGCACCTTGTAGCGGAACACGTTGATGCCCATGACCCTGGCGGCGATTTCGTTATCACGTATACAGCGCATCACGTTTCCGAAATTGCTGAATATGAGCCGCGAAAGCACTATGAGCGTAAAGAGCATCCAGATGTAGCACGAAAGCAGACTTGCATGCCCTGGAATGCCCTTGATGCCCAGCGAACCGTTGGTAATGGAGGTAGCGTTGACGATCAGGACGCGGATGATTTCTGCAAAGCCGAGGGTGGCAATGCCGAGGTAGTCATCGCCAAGCCGCAGCACTGGCACGGCGATGATAAAGGCAAAGATGGTGGCCACCAGCCCGCCAGCCAGCGCAGAAACCCAGAAAGGCGTAAACAGATCGGAGAAAGGCCAGATGATGGGTTCAAGAATCCACATCATTTCTTTCTGCTCGGGGCTCAAGATGCACAGCGCAGAAACATACGCGCCGATGGCGATAAATCCGGCATGCCCCAGAGAGAAGAGCCCGGTAAACCCGTAGATCAGGTTGAGCGAAAGCGCCAGAATGGCGTTGATGAAAATGAGTTTGGCGATATAAATCTGGTAATCGCCGAGAAAGCTTTCTGCCTGGGAGAGCACAAGGCCAAACAGCAGCATGACCATGATGCTCAGAATGGTGCTTCTGTTCAGGCGCATTAGATTTTCTCCTCCATTCGCTCACCCAGCAGCCCTGTGGGCTTGAACAGCAGCACGAACACCAGCAGCACAAAGGCGAAAGCGTCGCGGTACCCCGAAAGCTCAGGCATGAAGGCCACGGTCATGATTTCAACAAAGCCAAGGGCAACACCGCCGATAACAGCGCCCTGAATGGAGCCAATGCCGCCGAATACCGCAGCGATAAAGGCCTTGAGGCCAGGCATGATGCCCATATAGGGATGCACCTGCGGGTAACGCAAGGCCCACATGATGCCCGAGGCCGCCGCCAGCGCTGAGCCTATGCCAAACGTGAGGGCAATGATGTTGTCCACCCGCACACCCAAAAGGCGCGTAGTTTCAATATCTTTTGAAATGGCCCGCATGGCGAGGCCAGGCTTTGTGCGGTACACCACATACAAAAGAATGGCCACAAGCACGATGGTCATGATCGGCACAAAGGCTGTGAGCGGCAGAATGCGTATGCCGCCAAGCTGCCATTCAGAAACCAGCCATTCGGGCTGCAACACGGGGCGGGGCTGGCCGGTAAAGACCACCACGGCGAGGCTTTCAATAAAAAATGATACGGCAATGGCGCTGATAAGCGCCGAAATACGCGGGGCATCGCGCAAGGGTCTGTAGGCTATCCTTTCTACAAGGATACCGAGCACGCTGGCGCCAAGAACGGCGACAACAGCGGCTACACCCCAGGGCCAGCCAAAGGCGAACGTGCCGAAAAATACAAAATACGCGCCGATCATCAAAATATCGCCGTGGGCAAAGTTGATCAGGCGCAGGATGCCGTAAACCATGGTGTAGCCGATGGCGATCAGCGCATACAGCGACCCAAGGGTCAGGGCGTTAAAGCAGTGCTGCAAAAACATATCAAGGCTCATGGGCCACCTCAGCGCCTCGCAACGGACAAAAGGCCATAATTGGCCCTTCCGCTCGAACAGCGGCAAAAAAATGAAAAAAGCACCCCGCGGCGAATATCGCCGCGGGGTTGATCTGTTGTTTACTTATTTGGGTGTAACTTCGCCCACGTAAACGCGCTTGCCATCTTTGTATTCAATGATGCCCACGGGCATTTCTGCGTCATGGGTCTTGTTGATGGTCAGCAGGCCCAGTGCGGTGGGCAGATCCTTGGTTTCTGCAAGAGCCTTGGTAATGGCCTTGGGATCAGAAGAATTGGCGCGCTTGATGGCGTCAAGGATCAGGAAATAGGTGTTGTAGCCAAGAGCGCCGTTAACGTTGGTTTCCTTGTCAGGATAGGCGGTCTTCCAGGCTTCGGTGAAGCGCTTGGCTTCGGGGCTCATGTTGGGCATGGCGGGGTCGTAGGGGAAGGTGGTGTGCAGGAAGCCTTCCGCAGCCTTGCCGCCCAGCTTGAGGGTGTCGGGGTTGTCCATGGCGTCCGCGCCCATGAGGCGGAACTTGGCGCCCAGTTCGCGGGCCTGCTTCATGATGATGGCGCCTTCGGCAAAGTAGGCGGGCATGAAGACGATGTCAGGCTTTTTGGCGATGAGTTCGGTCAGCTGGGCGGTGAAATCCTGATCGCCGGAGCTGTATTTGAGAGTAGCCACAATTTCGCCGCCGAGCTTCTTGAAATCGCGGGTAAAGAAGCTGGAGAGGCCCACGGCGTAGTCGCTGGTCATGTCCATGAGCACGGCGGCCTTGCGGAAGCCGAGGGTTTCATAGGCATAGGTAGCGGCGGCAGCGCCCTGGTAAGGATCAATGAAGCAGGCGCGGAAGTAGTACTTCTTGCCCTGGGTCACAAGGGGGTTGGTGCAGGAGGTGCCCACGCCGGGGACAGCGGCCTTTTCAGCCACTTCAGCGCCAGCCATGGCCAGCGAGGAACCGTAGGTGCCGATAAGGGCCACGACCTTGTCGCGTTCGATAAGGCGCTTCACGGCGTTGGCCGATTCGACCTTGTCAGACTTGTTGTCAACCACCACCAGTTCAACGGGGCGGTCAAGAACCTTGGGCATTTCCTTATGGGCGAGACGCACGCCCTCAAGTTCGAGCTGGCCGCCAAAGGCATTCTGCCCGGTCAGAGGAAGGTACACGCCGATTTTGATGGGACCGGCATCAGCGGCAAGCGCCTGGCCAGCAACGCCGAAGGTCAGCGCCAGACCAGCCAGCGCGGCAAGAAATTTACCCAGTTTCATCCTAACCCTCCAAAGGTTGTGCGTTCAGAGCGGCCTGTTCTCTTATGGGCCGGTCGCTCCCTACTATACCCGAGTTGCCGCCGGGCTGCAATTGTAATTAGCTGTACTTACGGCAACTCATAGACAACACGCGGCATAACGCGCAAAAAGGCGCGCGTCCGGCCTTGAGAACCTGTCCCACTCTGCCGTGAGGGCAAGACCGGGAACAATGGCCCTGACCACAGGGATATCAAAATCCTTGCGGGTCAGATCCACATAGAGAGGACTTCTGCCGTGCGCCGACAGCACCGACTCTAACAGGCGGCGGTTGGCGCGGGGGGAGGGCAGGCTGTAATCCGGCAGACCTTCTAACACACGGACGGGCAGTCCCGCTAGTCCTGGAGCTGAAGGGCATGGCGGCTTGGTTTGCGCCGTTGAATAAGGCCACGGGGTTTCGGTGAGCGCAGCCAAGGCAGCCCGCGCGCCGCAAAGATTGGCTCCTGTGGCCCGCGCGACAGTACCGTCACGCCCGGTGACAAAACACTGGTACACAGGCAGCCCAAGTTCCGTGGTCAAATCCTGAAACTGCACGCGGATGCCGCAGGCAGCGTAGTCGTCAAGCAGCGACTGAATGAGCTGATCGCGGCTGCGCAGCATAAAGCAGCGCGTGCGACTGTAAGGAGTTGTGGCCTCGGCGTCGCGCTCGGCGATTTCCGTAAGGGCGGCAACCACAGCTTCATCCATAATATTGCCAGATGCAAGGCCGGTGGAGCCACCAGCAATAAACAGAGCTTGCTCGTCCAGATTGCAGAACAGAAAAACCGCCTGCGCAGGCACAAGAACGGTCGCGCCAGATGCGTCCGAGGCCGGGAGCCAGTGCAGGGGGGCATCAGCATAGGGAGCTTCCAGAGGCAGCAGATTGGGATCGAGCGCCGCTCTGCCCTGCTCCGCCAGTTCGGAAAAACGCGCAAGCGTAAGGGGCAGTTCTGTTTTGCGGCCAAGGATAGTTCCGGCATGGGCGGCAGTGCCCCCCCCCGGCCCAACGCTCACATAGGTGCTGGCGCGTTCCACAATTTCCATGGCGTAGGATGCGCGGGCCGCTGCCAGGGACAGGCCGCGCCCGTAGGCTGTGGCCTCGCCCCGCAATGTATGGCGCACCGAACCGTTGGTTACGGCAATATCCACCTGCCAGCCGCGCAGTAGCGCAATGGGTGAAAGCGATGCCTCATGGCGCAGTTCAGGGCCATCCACGACACCGTTTTCCATCAGCGAGTCCACGGCGCGCAGGTATGTTTCCTGCGCCGGAGGACGCTGCCAGGGTTCCCAGGCTTCGGCCTTGAGTTTTTCGTGCTGCCGGGCCAGTGCATCGGCATGCTCCGCCATGCGCCGGGCAGTGGCATCGAGCAAATCCCCGCTGAACAGAGGTGCTATGCCAGCCTCGTCCGGTCGCGGCAGGGAATGATGCTCGCAGATATTGGCGCGGAACAGGGCGCTCCAGGCGGCGGCAATGGCGTGGTCAGGCAGGGTTGCAGCCCGCAGATACACGGCGGGGCTGTAAGCTGCCAGCCGCTCCGCGGCATCGGGCGGAAAGGACGCGCAAAAGCCCTGGCCCTTTTCTGGCGATTCCGCGCCGAGCAAGGCGCACTCAGCCAGCAGGGCCGCCAGCACTGGCCGGGTAAACTTGTTGCTGGCAGCGTCGTAACAACTGGCTGCCAGAAGGTTCAGCTCATCCTGCGCCTTGTCCGCGAGAAGCTTTAGCAGATGCAGGTGCAGAAAATCGTCCATTGGCGCGGCCTCAAGCCGTTCCAGCGCGCGGTCAAAATCCAGATTCTCTGGCGGAACACAGGAAAAATAGCCGGTAGTGGCCTGCGTCTGCTCATGGGTGTAGGCATAATCCAGCATCGGCAACACATCAGATGCGGAAGAAAAATTTGAAGTATTGTCGTTTTCCATAAGACCACCACAGATGCGGCACTCCGCAGAGTTGCCGGGATTGGAGCGGGAGCGGGCCGAGCATTCCTACAAAACTGCTCGGGAACTCCGCCAAAAAAAAGCGGGCCGACATGCGACCCGCTCAAAGGCAAAAAGGAAGCCCTCCCATAAAGAGGGCTTCCATAAAGGCATATTAACGCTTGGAGTACTGGTACCGGGCGCGGGCAGCGCGCAGGCCGTACTTTTTACGTTCTTTTTTGCGGGCATCGCGGGTAAGGAAGCCAGCTTTCTTGAGCATGGGGCGCAGGGCCGGATCAATCAGAAGCAGCGCACGGGAAATACCGTGGCGCACGGCTTCGGCCTGACCGGTAACGCCGCCACCGGCAACGTTCACGCGGATGTCAAACTTGTCGGACAGCTTGGCAAGAACCAGGGGCTGGCGGATGATCATCTGCAGGGTCTTGCGAGGAAAATAATCCTCAAAGTTGCGGCCGTTTACCGTGATGCCGCCGGAACCGGCGTAGACGCGGGTACGGGCCGTAGCGGTCTTGCGGCGGCCAGTGCCGTATTCAAATTTCTCGCTCATGGCTCTTTACTCCTTAATGCGGCAGCGTCAGCGGCTGGGGATTCTGGGCCGTATGCGGGTGTTCGGTCCCGGCGTAAATCTTCAGTTTCTTCAGCATGGCGCGGCCCAGACGATTCTTGGGCAGCATGCCTCGCACCGCAGTGGTCAGCACGCGGGCGGGCTTGTCGGCCAGCATGTCGCCGAGTTGGGTGGTTTTGAGACCGCCCACCCAGCCAGAGTGCCGGTAGTACTTTTTGTCAGTCATCTTTTTACCGGTAACTTTAATCTTTTCGCAGTTAACAACCACGATAAAGTCACCGTTATCCATATGGGGAGCGAATTCGGGCTTATGTTTGCCGCGCAGGCGGTGGGCTATCTGGCTGGCCAGACGACCGAGCACCTGATCCTGAGCGTCAACCACGAACCATTCACGGTTGATGTCTTTGGGGGTGGGGCTGAACGTCTTCATCGGAGTGACTCCTCACATCTGCAAATATCAGCGGCCATAACGGCAGCAAAAAGATCCATTGCGCGATGTGCCGTCGAACGGGATGACGACAATATCGCAGTAAAGGCAGCCTCAATACTATAAACGCCAATAGCTGTCAAGCGATCGCCTTCATCAGGGGCGAAAAAATGACCACTTTGGCGATACACCGCGTCACCAGGATTCGCGAGTTGTATACGCAACTGCTCATCGCAATCGGGATGCACCCCACATGCCCTTGGCATATGCGGCTTTTTCCGGGCAACAGCGTTGAAGCTCTTGAGCTTTACTCCACTCCGCCCTATAGTGCAAACGGTTTTTTGCGTAGCCATTTTTTTTGGGGGGGCTTTTCATGCCTGTAATTCGCAAGAATCTTCTACAGCTTATTTTTTCCGGCGCATACCTGTTACGCTGGAATGACAAGCTGCGGCCAGTGGAACTGCTTGAAATTGACAAGCAGGCCCACAAAATGCTCCTGGCCTGCGTGCTCTGGCACGAAAACTCCCGCCACATGACAGCCCCGGAGCGCACGGCGCTTGCAACAGAAATCATTGAGGGCGGGCTGTTTGATTATTTCTACCGGCTCATCATCACCGACATCAAGCCGCCCATCTACTACAGAATCAAGGAAAACCCCGAGCAGTTCCGCCAGTTGACCGAGCACGTGCTCGACATGCTTGAGCCTTCGCTTGCGCCTCTTGGCCCCTTTTGGGAACGCATGCGCCAGTGGCACACCAGCCCTGATGACGACACGCTTGCGCGCCGCATTCTTACTGCTGCCCACCTCTTTGCCTCGCAGTGGGAATTCAGGCTCATAGAGCCGCTTAACGCGCCGTTTGATGATGAAATGGGCGACATAGGCCAGTCGTTTCCCGACCGGCTGGATACGTTCACGGACTTGCGCGGCCTTGCCTCCATGCGCAGTCAGGGCACTGCCCTCTCGCGCCTTGCCAACCTGTGCGGGCAGCTGCGCTTTCAGGTGCGGTGGACGCAGGCCCCGCGCATTCCGGCCACGTCTGTTCTCGGCCATATGTTTATTGTGGCCAGCTACGCCTACTGTTTCAGCCTTGCCGTCGATGCCTGCCCAGCGCGCGCCAACAACAACTTTTTCTGCGGATTGTTCCACGACCTGCCGGAAGTGCTCACTCGCGACATTATCTCGCCGGTCAAGCAGTCCATTTCAGACTTGCCAAAGATTATCAAGGAATACGAGGATAAAGAGCTGGAGCGCCGCGTGTATGGCCCCTTGCGCGCGGAGGGCTTCACCTCCCTGGTGGAGCGCATTGAATACTACCTTGGCGCGGCAGTCGGCTCCGAATTTCAGGAATGCGTGTGTGAAAATGGCACAGTTCGGGCAGTTGAGGGCTTTCAGGCTCTTGCCGCATGCAACCGGGACGATCTGGATCCCAAGGACGGCCAGCTTGTTAAGGTTTGCGACAATCTGGCGGCTTTTCTGGAGGCGCACAGTTCCATCCGCAACGGCGTGTCCTCACCCCACCTGCTGGAAGCCCGCGTGCGCCTGCTGAACCGCCTGCGCGAAAGTTCACCCAATGTGCTGGGGCTGGATGCCCTGCTTGCCGACTTTGATTAACCCACACCCACCCATGAAAATTGCTACTCCCCCTGCCCGCTTTGCGGTTTTTCTGCTTATTGCGGCAACCCTTGCCTGTCTGTTGCCCGCTGCATGGCCGCGCCCTTGCAATGCGCTTGCCATTTCCAAGGGATTGTCCTTTTATGCCAACGACCTGGAATATTATTACCAGCACCGCCGCACCGAGACGCTCCCAGGCATTCTGCGCACGTTTGACGGGCAAGGGGTGCTGAAAGACAGCCTCAAGCAGATCATGCTGGCAACCTTTCTGGCGCAGGTGCTGCGCGATGATCCGTCTGCCCGGCAACGACTGTTGCCGCCCCAGCCCGGTCTGAGCCGCGATGGACGGCGCACTCTGGCCTGGATGGCCCATCTTGCGCAATTGCCTGATGAAGAAGAGCTGCTTGCCACCCTGCTGCAACCGGAGGAAAAGTTGCTGCTCCAGCAGATCCGGCACAGCCCCGCCCAGTTGATCAACTGGGATATCTACTCGGAGAAATCCGTATTGCAGATGTATTGGGCGGCCTTTATGGCCTCTGGCAGCAATGAATTTCTGGATGCCATTATCCGCGCTGCCCTGCGCTACGCCAAGCTGAATTCAGAGGGATTGCGCAATGACGACACATTTTCCGGCAGCGCCGCCGCCGCGGCCTCACTGTACGACCTCGCCCCAAGGCACCCTGCCGTACAAGCCCGCCTTGAGCAGTTTCTTAAAAGCTGCAGCGGGGCAGAGGCTGAAACATTGAAAACAATTTTGCGTAAATAGACCAAGGCAGGAGCAAGTTAACGGGAATATCTCATGGGAACCGGGAGGGGGCGATATGCGCTGTAATCCTTTTTTGCCCTGACAGCCCGAACTGGGCGGAGAACGCCTACCTCAAAAAGCAAAGGCTCTGTTCCTTCGGGAACAGAGCCTTTATTCGTTATGGGAGCAAGCCGCTGGGCCTTAGCCCTTCTTCATATGTTCTATAAGATCCATAAGGTTGCGGGCCAGGGCGCGCAGGGATTCCAGTTCCTTCATGGCGACCTGCATGGATTGCGAAGTGCTTGCCGCAATGTGGTTAACATCAGCAACAGACCTGTTGATTTCTTCGCTGGTGGCAGACTGCTGCTCGCTTGCGGCGGCAATGGCCCGCACTTCATCGGCTGTCTGATCCACCATGCCAACGATTTCTTTCAGGGCTTCGCCAGACTTGTTGGAATACTCCGTAGCTTCAGAAATGTTGCCAACTGCCTTTTCCACCTGCTGAATGCTCTGTCCGGCGCTTTGCTGGATGGCAGCAATGGCGTTGCCCACATCGGTGGTGGAGGACATGGTCTTTTCCGCCAGCTTGCGCACTTCGTCAGCCACCACGGCAAATCCGCGCCCGGCATCGCCCGCACGGGCGGCTTCAATAGCCGCGTTCAGGGCCAGCAGGTTGGTTTGATCCGCGATATCTGAAATGACGCCCATGATCTGGCTGATGGCCTTGGCGTGGTCGTCCAGCTGGGTCATGCCGTCCCTGAGGGCCTGCGACTGCCGCTGCACTTCCTGAATACCCACCACGGCCCTGGACACAATCTCGGAACCGACCTCTGCCTTACGCTTGGCGGCGTTGGAGATGTCAGACGCCCCGCCGGCATTCTTGGCGACTTCAAGCACCGTGGAATTCATTTCTTCCATGGCGGTTGCGGTTTCCGCCAATCGGCTTGCGGCATGGTCAAGAGCTCCGCTGGTATTTTCTACCTGCTCGGAGATATCATTGATGGAGGCATTCAACTGTCCCACCACTTCTTCTATCTGGGCAGCAGCACTGATCATGCCCTCGCGCTTGGCCTGTTCCGCCTGCGCCTGGGCTACGCGGGCCTCTTCCATGGCGAGCTTGGCTTCTTCACCCATCTTGTGGGCTTCTTCGGCCTTTTCGCTGGCATCGCGCACCAGCTTGCGCAGATTATCTTCCATTGTGCGCAAGGAATCTGCAAGTTGGCCCATATCGTCACGGCTGTATACGTCAAGCTGCGCCTCGTTATTGCCGTCGGCAACAGCCTGCGCATAGGCGGTTATCTTGCGAATGGGAGCACTGATCTTGATGCCTAAAATCAGGGAAAGAATCAGCTGAAAGACCAGCAGGCCCACGCCAATCCAGATGGAATTGCTTATGGCCACGCGTTCCAGACGCTGCAAATCATCAATGGGCATGCCCACAAACCACATGCCCACGATTTTGCCATTGGCATCTTTGACTGGCCAGTAGGCAGAATTGTAGTCAATTCCAAGAATATTATTATGTGAGTATACCGTTTCTCCACGCTCAAGCACGGCCTTGAGGATTTCAGGCGATTGCAGCTTGGTGCCGACCGCGCGTTTGCCATCCTGCATCATGATGGTTGTCATTACGCGCGTATCACCCTTGAAAATGGTGACGTTGACGCCAGAAAGCTTTTTGAGCCAATCAAGGTATGCGGGCGTAACAAGCGAGGTGCCAATAGATACGCTGCCCACAATCTTGCCGTCGAACATTACAGGAAAGCTTGCGCGTATGGTGAACGGCACCTCTGTGCCAGCCACCACGGCCACGGCGGGCTTGCCCGTAAGGGCAATAACCACGGTTTCCTGATTGGTAACGCTGTCGCCGTGCTTTTTGGAATGCCCGCGTCCTATGACTATCCCCTTTTCATCGGTGATGGTCATAAAATCCGAACCGGCCTTTTTCATCAGGACTGAGCCGAGTTTGACCGCCGCATCAGTGTTTTTTTCAGCGACAGCCTTGGCAAAGTCATCATCTTCTGCAATAAGATCAGCACTTTGCAAAAACTTTTGAGCTGTGGTTTCATTGGCAGAACTGATGACCTGCTGCATCCTTACGATGCCCTTGTTCAGTTCGTCTTCGATCGGAACTTTCATGAAGTAGATTGAGACAAAAAGCACAACGCCACAGCATGTAATCAGCGCGCCGAATAGCGATCCGACATATGTGTGCGCAATAGTCCAACGCATGCCATTCTCCTTGCCAGAAACGTCCACCACAAAATTTACCGTATCATAACGCCATGTGGCCGGTGCATAACCAGCCGCCAGCGCTCACCCTCGGAGTGCAAAAACTCTGCACGGGGCTTACGGCCAGCTTCATTTAAGACTAAGTGATCTTCATTCTCCTTAACGGCATGGTTAAAAAAATTAATAGGCCACAGGTCAGGTTAATTACGAAAAAACGATTTCTCCTGCACAAAATAGATAACACAAAATATACTTTTAGAGTATCAGATACTTGAGTATGGTCAATGGGCTCTACTTGTTTGCTTGTTACGTAAAAAAAAAATCACACATAAATCTAGACCGTTAACGGACAAACACAGCTCAAAAGATTGTGAATTTTTTTTCAAATAGTCTGTTTTTTAGTGCCGCCAGCGGACGCTGCCCATTGCCGAAAAAAAATTACAGGAAGCATTGCGCTCAATAAAAAAACCCATTCCTGCGTCCTCACAGCACTATGCCATGCATGGGGAGCAAGAACGGGCTTTTTAAAAGCCTGCATAAAAAAAATTAATCTGGCAGTTTGTTACGCACCTGACGGCACAGTCCCATGAGGGCATCATATTCGTGCCGTAATAGTCCTGCCCGACTAATAAGCCTGCGCCAGGGCATCAAAAAATAATCACGGTTGTCACCGTGCAGATAATCAAGACGCAGTAACACATCCTTAAGCGATTCCACCAAGCGCTCCTGCTCTGCCGCAGTTGCCACCTTGCCGCCGCGCGGCATTTCTATCTGCCTTTCGCCGTGTTGCAGGGCACGCACGGCATTGGCGCAGGTGTAACTGAGCAGCAGCACGGCCTGGGCAAGATTGAGCGAACTGGCAGCCGGATCCGTGGGGATAGTTACCAAGCGGTGGCAGTGCATAATCTCATCATTGTTGAGGCCTCGGTCTTCCGGGCCAAAAACAAAGGAAACCTTCTCGCCCTTGGCGAGCACGGCTGCGGCCTCGCGCGCGGCCTGCTCCGGCGAGAGCAGCGCCTGACGCCAGCCGCCCACGCGCGCGGTGGTACCAAATACCAGTGCGCTTTGAGCCACGGCCTGCGCCACGTCTTCATGCTCTTCCACGGCATCCAGAATATCCTGCCCCTTTGGCGTTGCCAAAGGGCGCGCCTTTTCCCTGTCCCACCGTTCCGGATCAACAAGGCGCAAGGTTGGGCAGCCCATGTTGACGCAGGCGCGGGCAGCCATGCCTATATTTTCAGGAAAGCGAGTTTTGACCAATACAACTTCAAGACCTTGCAGCAACATCATAACCTCAGCACAGGCCCCGCAGCAGCGTCAGCAAGACCTGCGTGGGAGCTTCGGGAGAAAAAGCGGGCATCTGGGGCGGCAGCTTGGGCCAGATACGCCCGGCAGCCAGAGCCAGCATGGCCCCGCCTGCGCCGCACTTGCACACGGTGCCGAGGAATCGGCCCATCATGGCGCCAAAAGCCGCGTCCAGTGCTTCTCGCAGTGGGCGCCCCTTGAGGTGCTCCACAACAAAACAGCCTGTCCACGCCCCAGCCAGCGCGCCGATAAGCGCCCCAAGCCCAAAAAAGAGCGGCGCAAGCAGAATGGCCCCCGCTATGGCCCCGATCATCCCCGCAAATGTGCCGGAAGAGCTGGAGCCATAGCGTTTGGCCTTGAGTATCTGCATGCCCATTTCCAGGGCTTCGCCCACAAGGGCCATGCCCACCATCATGATCCAGAACCAGACATCCATGGAGGTCGCGCCGGGATGCACCACCTTCCACAACGCCACAAGCCCCAGCAGCACCCAGTTGGCGGGCAGCCCAAAAATGTTGAGCAGCAGCACAAAGCACAGCAGCGTTATGAATGCCCCGGCCAGCAATGAAGCCAGGGGAAAAGGCAGAAAATCCATGCGGCTCTCCGGTCGCTGTTAGTTTTTGTTGCGCATATCCTGCAAGCGCACGGCCTTGCCCTCGGTACGCGGCAGGCTGTTGCTTTCCACAAGTTCAACCCTGGGCGTAATGAGGATTTCATCGCGCAGGCGCGCGGCAATGGCCTTTTGCAGGTTTTGCAGCACGCGCATGTCTTCGACAAAATGCTCGTCGCGGATTTCGATCTGCACGCGCATGACATCGCCAAGCCCATCGTTCTCAAGCAAGATCAGGTAGCTCTGGCCCACTTCGGCAAAGGTCATGATGACCTGCTCAATTTGCATGGGGTAGATGTTGACGCCCTTGATGATGAACATGTCGTCCGCGCGGCCAAGGATGCGGTCTATGCGGCGGTGCTTGCGGCCACAGGCGCATTCGCCCGGCAAAAAGCGCGTAAGGTCGCGCGTGCGGTAACGCAGGATGGGCATGCCCTGGCGGCACAGGCAGGTCATGACAAGTTCGCCCACTTCGCCCTCGGGCATGGGCTCACCAGTTTCAGGATCGACGATTTCAGGGATATAGGCGTCTTCCCACAGGTGCATTCCCGCCTGATGCAGGCACTCAAAGCCCACGCCGGGGCCGTTCATTTCAGACAGCCCGTAGGAGTTGTAGGCCTTCATGTCAAAAAGGTCTTCGATGCGGCGGCGGAATTCTTCGGTATACGGCTCCGCACCCACAAGGGCGATGCGCAAGGGGAACTGGCGCGGGTCTTCACCCATATTGCGCAGGTGCTCACCCAGAATGAGGGCGTATGAGGGCAGAATGTGGGCCACCGTAGTGCGGAAATCCTTGGCGAGCTTGATCTGGCGGCGCGAGTTGCCAGCCCCGGCGGGGATGGTCATGCAGCCCAGGCGCTCCGCGCCAAAATGGATGCCAAGACCGCCCGTGAACAGCCCGTAGCCGGACATATTCTGAAAAACGTCGTCCCGGCGCACGCCAACCATGTGGATGCTGCGCGCCATGAGGTCGGCCCAGGAATTGATGTCGTTCTGCGTGTGGCAGATGGCCACGGGCGAACCGGTGGTGCCGCTGGAACAGTGCATGCGCACTATCTCGGACTGCGGCACGCACAAAAGCCCGGTGGGGTACTGCGAACGCAGATCCTGCTTTGTGGTAAAGGGGATGCGCCGCAGATCATCCAGACTGCGGATGGAATCCGGGCCAACGCCCGCTTCGTCCAGGCGCTGACGATAAAAATCGCACTTGCGCGTCTGGGCCACTGTGCTTCTCAGCCTCGAAAGCTGAGCCTGCTCAATCTGATCCCTGCTCCAACACTCCGCCTCATCAAAGAATTCCATGCCGCCTCCTCAGCTTCATGCCGCAACGCCCCCGAGGCGCGCCAGCTTATAATGCGTATTCACCCGCCATGGCGGGAACAAAAAGCTACTCTCCGGCCCGGGTGTGCGCCCATCCCCAGATAAGGCCGAAACATCCGGCGATCATCATATCGCCATGCGGGGCCAGAAAACGCCCCTGCCCTTGCAGCAGTGCGCGCTTTGGCCCGGTGATGTAGGTTGGCTCGTAACCGCCGGCTTCTTCACAATAAGGGCCAAAAGCCGTGCCGTGCCCGCCGGAAGCCTGCACCTCTTCTGTGGGCAGCCAGTGCTTGCGGAACTGTTCAAGATCGCCCAGCAACTGCTCCAGAGTGCGCATGCCGGTGTGGTGCTCGAAAATTCCGCGCACCTGCCCCTTATATACCAGCGCAGCCACGGTATGCCCGTTGCCCACGTTGATGACCGTGATGCCCTGCCGATAACTGCGGTCCATCACTTCCTTGTCGCACAATGCGCCAAGCAGCGCACTGGCCCCGGTGTCTGCAACCGGGCCGCCTGTTTTATCGTGCAGGGGTACAAGGCGCGTCAGCGATGGCGGCGGTGTTTCGTATATCCAGCGCCTGGGATCAGAAGATGCGCCCAGCAGTTCCGTCCATGCGCGCATGCGCGCCTGACGGTTGCCGTGGGTATGAAAGCCGTGATCCTGCGCAGCGGTCAGTACCAGATGCGGCAGGGGCAGCCCGGCATGACGCAACAAGCCCCCCCAGAATTCCGGCGAATAATCGGTGAGAAAAACCGGCACGCTGCCCTCGGGGCAGCTGGAACGCACTTCCACGCCGATTTTGCGCACGACTTCTTCATTATCATGAATACCGCGCGTGGCCGCTGCGGTTGCGCTGACAGAAAGGCCCGCTGCAAGGTGTTCCTTGATGGCCTGGGTAAAGCCACCGCCCATGTTGGCGCCGTAAAGCCATATATTACGCTTGAGCAGGGTCAGCTCGCGGATGCGCTGCGCAACGAGCCGCGCTGGAGCTGGCAAAACAAAGCGCGGCCAGTTCTCGCACTCAAGGCCTGGGCGGGCCAAAAGGGCATCCTGCGTGCCGCTGCCTATATCCACGCACAGCACAGGCCCTGTGCCGCGCAAAAACTTTTGTACTATCTCGTCCATACTCACCTCTCATGAACGAAAAAATCTACCTGTATCAACCTTCAAGCGCAAGTCTTGATAAATTTTTGAAAAAAAAGCTTGCCAAGTATTTCAGTTTGCCGTAGTACATCTTCTCGCGCCGAGGTGGTGGAACTGGTAGACACGCTATCTTGAGGGGGTAGTGAGGATTCTCGTGCGGGTTCGAGTCCCGCCCTCGGCACCATTGATATTATTGAAGTTTTACGGAAGGCGTTTCAAATTGTGGGCCTCCGTGTGGGACTTCTGATTTTTCAGGCTCGAAACGCTGTAACGTTTCGGGCCTTTCTCGTTTTACGAGGACGCCTTCGAGGACGTTTTCACGCGGCATCATCCGTGCTATATAATTCTCAGTTGTAGCAAGCCTCTTGTGACGCAAGATGGCTTGGATATCCTTCATCGGCACACCTTCTTTAGCCAGAAGGGTTGCCGTCAGATGGCGAATTGCGTGCAGGCAAAAGTGTCCTACCTCAGCCTTTACGCACAATCTCTTGGTGAGCCTGATCCTGTTCGTGTACGGCTTGCCGTTGCAGTGACAAAACACATATTCCTTATTCCACCCCTCCTTGCGCTGTTCCAGCAATAACGCCCGTAGCGTGCTAGTCATGGGCACAGGGTCATACTCCATTCCGCCGCCTTTTCTTTTGCGGGTGCCAAGCATGACCACCCCACGCTCAAAGTCCACATCTGACCATTTGAGCCTGAACAGCTCACTTTTGCGCGCCGCCGTGTGGAGGCAGGCTTGCAAAAAGAGTCTGTCCCTTGGTTGTGCAACGTCCAGAACAAGGTTGAACTCTGCCTCAGTTGGAACCCTCCTTGGGGACTGGTCAACAGGAAACGGTTCAACAACACGAAATGGGTTTTGCACAGGAAGGCTCAGATACTTGATTCCCCAGGCCCACGCGGCGCCCAAGTTTTTTCTAATCGCATTAGACGCCGCATTGCTCATGCGCTGTGCGGCGTACCTCATGGCTTCAAGGACAATATGAGGGGTAATATCCTCAACGTCCGTTTCGCCTGAAACTGCGGACAAAAAAAGACGCGCCGAGCGCGTCCGTTGCTGGTAGCAGATTTTGGAATGGCGCTCACTGGAAAAGTCCAGGAACTGATTCAACCATTCCAAGGCCGTGACGGTTGGAGTTTTTACTTCCGGCTGGGCCAGAACTGCCTTTTTCACCGCGCTTTCCCAGTCCAGAGCTTCCCTTTTGGTTGCGCAGACTTTGGAGTATCGCTTGCCGTCTATCTGCCTTTCCGCCCTCCACTTTCCTGATTTGAGAGGGTACGGCATATAATTCTCCTTTCTCTATTTTCTCTATGACATTTTCAGGGAACGAGAGCAGACGCGAGCCAGGCACGCGAACCGCCCCAAGCGCATGCTTATGTCTGTAAACCCATTTGACCGTCCGGCTCAAGCGTTCAGCTACCTGTTCGGCGGTAAGTTGCATATATCCTCCCTACGCCCGAGGCGCATTCATCACTTCACAAAATTCAGCACGAGGCCTACGGTCGCCGCACACGACAACCCGAAGACCCACCCGCAGAACAAATCTATCCGGCGCGCCAGGGCGCCCTGTTTATATGCTGCCCAAAACATGAGGCCAGAACCGCCAAGGCCGATGCCAATGGCAATAATTCCTATGGGGTCAATGGCGTTCATGCTGCTGCCTCCATCATTTGCGGCAGTTCTGGCGCGTCCCAATCCTCGCCATGCAGCCGCATGTAAAGGGCTGTGCCGTCCACGTCGCAGCCGGGAACCATCTGCATGAGCATTTGCCCAAGCGTCCAGGCGGTCATGTCGAGGTATACCCACTGCTGGCTCTTGCCGTAATCGGGACAAGTGCATTTGACGCCAAGCACATAGAGTATGCCCACCCATGCGAGGGCGGCCCATTGCCTCAAACGGGCATCGTGGTTCATGTGCTCGGTTTGCATGTAGGGCGCCAGCTTGATGCACACCGCGTCAAGTTCACGCTTTGCGCCTGCTGAAAGTCGCTTTGTTTTGGTGGCGTTGGCGCACTCGTCGCGCCAGCGCATGACCTTTTGCATCTGCTGTGCAAACTTGCTGCCGGGCATGACTGCGGGTTCAAGCACCTCAAGCGGGCCGGTCAGCGTAGTGAGGGCCAGCACGGCTCTTGTGTGCTGGCGGGCGAGCTCTTTTTGCTGGTTATCCATTGCGGGCCTCCAGAGCGTGACGCATATCTGCCAGCAGGCCGTCAAAGACTGCCTCGGCATCAGTAACGCTGTCCTCGTTAGATCCGTATTGCTCGTAGGCTGCCTGTGCCTCGCGCATGGCGTGTGCGGCATCCATGAGCCTTTGCAGGGCAAGCGCCGCGCCTGCGGCCTGGAACTGCCAGGCAATGATAGTGGACATGCGGGGCAGGGCATTGTGTGCCTTAATGGCATCTTCCTCTGACGCACAATAGCGCCCAGCATGCCCGCAGCCGCAATGCACGCTCCATTCTTCTGACGGCAATTCATGAACGACAATTAGGCATTCATCATCACCGCATTCAGGGCAGGGCATTATTTCTGGCATGGCTGGTGCTCCTTATTTTTCAAAGCCGTTGAGATAATCGCGCCAGTATGTTTCGGCTGTTTCACCTGATGGGCCTCGGCATTATACCGCTCCCTGTCTGAAACCGCCGTAATCAGGTCGCCTGCAAGTATATCCATGGCTCTTAGGATTGCCTTGCCGAGCTCAGGTGAAATGACCACGCCGGAATTAACCCGGGCGCGCACCGTTTTCAAAGCTGTCAGGGCATCGCCTGTGAGCCAGCCGTCAAGGAACTCGTCGTGCTCTCGTTGCATGATCATTCTCCAACCGCTTTTGAAGTTTTCATTTCACATAGGTCAAAAAGGCTCGGCATGCTCACCTGCTGTTCGGCCCCGCGCAGATATTTCACGCCGTCAGACCAATACCCGGCATTGAGTTCACAGCCGTATCCCTTGCGCCCGGCCATCACGGAACGATAGGGCACAGTCATGAGCCCGCCGAACGGGTCAAAAACGAGATCGCCGGGGTTGCTGTACCGGTTGATGATGCGGTCGACGATGTCGAACTGCAGGGGACAAACGTGCATCTGCCAGCCCTTTTGCGCTTGTTTTCCGTTTAGGGTCTGCATGCGCACGACATCATGCCAGCACCATTCTGAATGGCTTCCGGGGGCTAAGCTCATGAACTGTGAGGGCAGCGCGCCCTTTGCCTGTAGCCGCTCCCCGATGTGGACGTGCTCTTCGTAATCGTAAATGGATTCCAGGCTTGCCCTAGTGAAGTAGCTGGCCAGAACATCCGGCGTCAGCGTGGCCATTTCATCCGCGGTCATGAGGCGATCACCAGAACTGCGCCAGAACGCATGCGCGTCGATCTGCCAGCGCGCAAGGCTGTAATCGTCCTTTGGCTTATTGACCGGAACATCGGCGTAACCGCGTCCTCGATCGCTCTGCGGCTTGCGGAACAGCAGCACATATTCAGGGCTGCCAACACCCATCTTTGTGCCGTCCTTGCAGTTCTCGGTGTAGCCGAGGCGGTACGTTTGGTTGTTCTCCCGTACCACGTCCGTCACCACCGTAACCATGCCCATGAAGTCGAACCCGTGCCGCAGGTTGTGGAATATGGCCTCGGCATGGAACGGGCTAACAGTCGGCGCGCCAGCGCCCGTGACGTTGCCAAACAGGATTCTGTCCTTGACGTGGCATGCGTAAATGCGGCCCGGCTGAAGGATGCGCAAAAGCTCCGGCGTCAGAAAATCCATCTGCGCCCAGAAATGTGCGTTGTTGTCGGTATGGCCGAAGTCGTTGACCGACGGCGTGTATTCGTAATGGTTGGCAAATGGGATGCTGGTACAGATCAGACCAACAGAGTTTTCAGCCATGCGCCGGGTTTCCTCGACACAATCGTTATTAACGGCCGTCCAGTGCTGACCGCGCGCCTCAATGCGCTCAACGCCGATTGAGCGGCGAAGTTCTTCTTGCATCTGCGCGGCCGACAGACCGTATTTCTTTATTATTTCGCTCATTTTTTGCACCATTTCTTCATGTCGCGCCCACTTGGCTTGCAGTGCTTCCAGAACCTGGGCCTCGGCATCAGCGTAAATGATATGAATATGGCATTCCCGCTCTTGCAAAAAGCGGTAGATACGGTGGATGGCTTGTATGAAGTCGTTGAACTTGAAGCCAATGCCCAAGAAGATGGCCATGCGGCAATGACGCTGAAAATTACAGCCAGAACCTGATAGAATTGGCTTGCTGGCGAACAGCGGGAACTCGCCGTCGGAGAAGCCAACGACCCTGTTTTCTCGCTCGTCCAGATCCATGCTGCCGTGGATGTCGACCACGCTAGGAACTGCCTCCTTAATGGCGTGACGCTCGGCCTCCTGGTCATGCCAGATGATGCAATGCTCACCAGAATTGGCGTCGAGAATGGCCCGCATTTTATCTATGCGCGCCGGAAGGCTGTTCCGCTTCACGCGGCTAGCTGCCCGGAGATCCATGGCCGCGTTGTCCACAAGCTGGAGCTGTCCGCGCCTGTCACATGCATGCGCCGCGGCAGTGCTGACCTTGTGATAGTGCACATGCAGCTCTGGCAGGTCATAGCCATCATCGGAGTACCCGAGGTCTGACGGCTTCTGCAGGAACACGGCCCAAGAACTTACCCACAACCAGAACTCGCGCTCCATGTGAGGGTAAAGCGTGAGGTTGTTGGCCTGCGTGCTATCCCGCTTGAAAAAACGGGTCAGAGCCTGGCCTGTGTCCATGACGCCCAGAAACCCCGCATAGTGGATAAGCTCTTTGTAGCGGTTCGGGCTGGGGGTAGCCGTGGCCACCAAACGGTATTTTACGCTCTCAAACAGCGTGAGAAACGTCTGGTAAGTCAGGCTGCCAAAGGACCGCAGCACAGAAGCCTCATCGAGGGAGGCGGCGTTGAAGTGGTCGACGTGCAACCTACCGTCGCGCACGCTCTCATAGTTCGTGAGGTATAGGCCGGGACCTTTAAGCTCTTCATCACGGCGAATAAATGTAATGCTCAAATTCAACTTGGCGGCGTCGGCTTTAAATTCCTGACGCACGCCCAGGGGGGCAATAATTAGCTGGTTTCCGCCTTCGCGCTTGGCAATCTGGCGCATGCACTCAAGCTGCATGAAGGACTTCCCAAGGCCAAAAGCCGCGAATATTGCCCGCCTCCCGCCAAGTAACGCCCAACGCGTAATGTCACGCTGGTGCGGCTTCAGCATGGGACTAATGGCATCATCTGACACAGCAAATCCAGACGGCTTTGATACTGCCAGCTTTGCCTCAAGGAACGACCGATATCCCATACCCACCTCGCTAAAATAAAAAGCCGCCATAAGGCGGCATGTTTGCAGTTACGGCCCGCGTATGGCCCCACGGGCAGGGGTTGAGGTTGGCTACCGTGATTTGTTCATATATGGCTAAAATTTGCGGCATTATCGCCGCTTATGCACATTTTTCTGGTCACTCCACAATTCCCGCCTGCGTTCTCAGGCGCAGGCGGTCGTATGGGGTGAAGGGAGGTCTAGGCGATCACGTTCAGGCCGGGCACAGCCGCTTCAAGGAATGCCTTGATGTTCTTCATGGCTTCGCCGCGCCATGCGCCGCCGTCGGCTTCAACCAGCATAAATTCCATGCCGTCGTTATTTCTGGCGCGGAAGACGAACTTGCTTTCGGGCTGTTCCACTTCGACAAAGGTGCGGAACGGGCGGAGCTTGACGGGGTTGGGCATCACCACGTTTTCAACGCTGGCGATGCCCTTCTTGATGGTCACGGCCTGAGACACGCCATCATCAGCCTGAACGCCTTCGACCATCGTCTTGACGTTGGCGGTGTACTTCAACACAAGGCCGCGGTCTGTGGCCTTCATGGGGTCGTCAGGCTCCACAAAGCAGGATTGCAGCAGGATGTTGAAGGCCTCGGCATCCAGATATTTGTTGAGCGGGATTTGCAACTGTTGAAGCTCTGCGGCAATGAAAGCGGCACGGTCGCCAAAGTCGCCGAGCAAATTGGAATTGAGCGTGACCTTAGCCGGGCTCTCCACATGGCAGAGCAGGTTGCTCAATTCCAGACCATCCACGTTGGACTTGAGGTAATCCACAAGCCCGGTGAGTGTGGACACAGTGAGCTTTGCGGGCGTCGGGGTAGACACAGGTACAACGGCCTTGCTGGTGTAGTTGCGGTCGCCGATTTTAATCACGGTGGGGGCGGCATCGCCACGGATGGCATTGTAGAGTTCTTTCAGCATGTCGTTTCCTTCAAACGGTTAATTGTTGGTAGCAAACTTTGTGATCTTGCCGGTCATGGACGATTCAGCTCCGGGCAGAATGTTCTGCATGGGGTTTTCGCCGCTGGCCATTTCCGAAGCGCCAATTTCGCCAGTCATGGGGTTGGCCCCGATGTAGATGCTGGTTTCAATGGGGCTAGCTGGGCATACGGTCGAAGACGTGGCAACCAGAACTTCCGCCATGTTGCGCTGCTCATTCGGCTTGATGGTCATTTTCAGCGTGACCGTGCGCGTCTTCTTTGCCGGGGTGTTGGGGTCGGTGATGTTGGCAATGACCCGCGAAAGTTCATCCTGAAACCGTTCTACGGCTCCGCCCTGTGAAAGTGTGGCAACATTGAGTTCAAGCATTGCATTCTCCTGTAGATGCGTAGTGTTATAAAAATTATGCGCCCGCAGTGCAGAGAAACACCGCGGGCGCTTGGGCAGGGGGGTGAGGTGGGGTTAGGCGTGCGAAAAGGTCACAATGCCAATTTCACGCAGGGCATCAATGGCCCGCATCACATCGTTATGGCGGCTGGCGCTGTAGCTGACGCGCACATTCAGCACGCGGGTAATGTCGGCCTTATGTTCGGGTTGCGTTGCGGGCTGTGGCGCTTCCTGCTGAATGGGCTGTTCAACGGGTTCAGCCTCTACCGTCGGCGCAGGGTCAACGGGCTTGCGGCGTTCAGCCTCGGCTGCAAACCATTCATCGACCTGCGCCAGCGCGTTGTTAGTGTCCCATTCCAGCGAGAACAGGCGGGAGAACTTGGCAACGGGCAGATCAAAGCCGTAACGCTTCCCGGCACTCTCCACGGCCTGCTCGATCAGAAGAATGCGGTCTTGCCTTGCGCGTTCAAGCTGCTCTGCTTCCATAAGCCTGGTCTTTTCACGCAGGGCGATGTTTTCAACCTCGGCGCGGATGTCCTTATCTTTTGCAGACTTGTTCAGCCATCGCTCGTCAATATCGATTGCCAAGCCGTCCAGCTTGGCAGGCTCCAGCACTTCGTCAATGATGGCCTGCACTTTTGCTCTCCGCGATTCGCGCTGTTTTTGCTCAAATGCCTTTACTTGGGCATCGAGTTTGCCGCGCCCGTCAATGATGCGCTGGACTGCGCCCTTCACCTGCGCCTCAAATTCTCTGACCGGTGCGCTGATTTGTCCGGCAATGTCCTTGCGGGCCGCTTCAAGCTTGTCTTTGACCTTATTCAGCGCGGACATTTCGGACTTGATTCCTGCAAGCTCACCTTCTCCGACGACACGCCCTTCATATGGTTTAAGCACCGCATCCACGGCGGCGTTCAGGACGTCCACGTCAAAGGTGATAACCAAAGGTGTTGCCGTAACCTTGAGGTCGAAAAGAGCAAGGCCGCCATCCTGGGGGACAGCGGCCTGTGCGGTGGTGTCTATAATTTCTTGTTGCATTTCATATCCTTATCAGAACGGTATATCATCCATGTTGGATGCTTCGGACGGCCTTGCCTGTTGCGAATTACCGCGCGGTGCTGCCTGCTGCCTTGATTGCTGCTGCGGCTGCTCTGAGCCGCCCTGGTTGTCACCCTTGCGGTCAAGGAACTGCACGCGCTCGGCCTTGATCTCAGTTGTGTAGCGGTCTTGACCCTGCTGGTCTTGCCACTTGCGCGTTGTCAGGCTGCCCTCGACGTAGACAAGGCTTCCCTTGGCAAGGTAGTTCGCGCAGTTTTCGGCCTGCTTTTGGAAGCAGGTTATGCGATGCCACTCTGTGCGCTCGACCTTGTTGCCGTCTCGGTCAGTGTAGGATTCGTCGGTGGCCGCTTGAAGCGTACATACAGGCGTGCCGGACTGCGTGTATCGCAATTCAGGGTCACGCCCCAGACGCCCAATGAGCATCACTCGGTTAAGGCTTGCCATTATGCGGCCTCCCTGCTCTTATTCAGCACTTCAATCATTTCAGAAATTTCACTCTTGGTAAGCTCGTTTGAGCTGGTAATCTTGCGCCCAAAATACGATGAAAGGTCGTCAAGAATGGCTGGCCTGTTGCCCTTATGCTTCTGATTCATAAGGGTTTGAAACATTTTCATTTGCGGGTCGCTTGGCGGGCTTGGGTTGTTAGCCTTGGCAGCGGCACGATCTTTTTCAATCTGAGCTTTGTTGTTTCTCCCCTGAGCACTGTTACCGTCATCGTCTTCATCCGCGACAACGCCAAGTATTGCAGACAGGCTGTAACGGCGGGCGTAGGTAATTGCGCTCCCCATTCCCTGTGCACCACCCTGCCGATCAAGGGGCATCACGCACTCGCTGGCAAACCACTGGCCAGACTTGTGGGCCAATATCGTGCGAACGTGGGCGCGTGTCCCGTCTGTGGGCAACATGGTCTGCACCACACATAGCCCATGTTTTGGAAGAACTTCGCGAACCGCGTCATATATCGCGGATATGTTCGCATACTTGTTCTTGAGGTGCGGGTTGATGGCATTCTTTTCAGCCGGGTTGATCTCCGCCTGGGCTATAGAAAGAGCCTCCGCGATCTCCCCAATTTCCGCACTCTGTAAATCCTTCAATTCGCACATCGTACCCTCCAAACAAAAAAGTCCCTCTCACGGGGCCAACGTAATTATCATCAGGCGTCACCGGGCAGTGGTCAGCCTGCGCACACCCCGGCCCCGCCGTGGGGCAGTCTGCGACATGGCGGCACATGGCTACCTCCTCGGCGCTTGCTGCGCACCACTGCGGCGCTGATTGTTGTCCATGCGGCATGCCCAGCACAGTGACCGGCCCGGCTCGGCAGGCTCATTACGGCACCGCTGGCATATGCCGCGCTCTTTGCACCATGCCTGCGTGTCTGCGTAGTAGGCCCGCATGTAGCGGCGTTGTTTGTCGCGGCGCTGGGACATGGAGACGTCAACATGGGCGCATGCCGTGCGTATGTCCGTGCGGGTTACGCTGGTCATGCTGCCCCCCTTGCCGCCAGAACTTCGCGGCCCCACTCTGCCCACGTCCAGCACAGCACGATGCCGAGCCGCGTTGTCAGCTTGAGAGGCTTTAACAAGCGGCGTTCACGCAGCTCCAGACGAAATTGCTTCACGGACATAACCACGCCTCCATGCTCTGAAAGATTATCAGCAGGCCAATGACGATCACCGCGCCGCTCCAACCGGGCCAGCTATGTGCAGGGCTGATTGCTCTGTTCATGCGACCCTCCGCAGGCTGTCAGGGCAGTCAATTCCGGGGGTCACACCGTTGTAGGCCGCCATGTCCTCGATCTGCTCGGGATGATATTTGGCCGCGATATGTACCACGGCAGCAAGCATGCCCTGATCTGCGCATTCCTTGGCGTGCGCTTCTGCCTCTTTCTGACTGCGGCAGGTTGTCCACTCTCCATCATCCGTAAAGACGTGCCAGCCTTCGGGCAGTTCGTTCATGATGTTGTGGAGTCGGCTAACCTCGTATTGCGCGAGGGTGAGCTGACGGCGTGCTTCTGATTCTGTGATCTTACTCATGGCGTACCCTCTCTATAAATTTGGTCTGAGCGGCGGGGATTGAACCCGCGACCCCCTGCGCCCAAGGCAGGTGCGCTACCGCTGCGCCACGCTCAGTTGTTTGGGCCTTGTGGATGCCGTGGGCAAACCGGGTAGCGGCGTAAAGGTATAATCCCTCGCTGTTGTGCTACTTTGCCCACGGCCCACAATTCCCAACGTGTTAAGCCTTGTGGTGGATGGTGGATAGGTGCCGAACCTCTATTCCATCTAGCCTGTGGCCAGCAGGGGCGATGCCCGCTCCGCGCGCCACCATCCAACACAATTCCCAAAAGTTAAGCCTTGCGGATGGATGGTGCGAGTGCGCTTGCAAGTTACCCAGCGGCTGCGACTCGAACGCAGCATCTGTCCCGGTCAGGGAAGAGATTACCGTTCTCCCACGCTGGCACGTCACGCTCACACCATCCCCACAATTCCCAACGAAAAAGCCGGGAGCGTTTTGTAACTGCGCTCCCGGCACGTCACAGGAAAAGGAGGAATTATTGACTCCGATTTACCCACCGGGCGGGCAGAACACGCCGAACATCTTGTGGCGCATGGCGTCCTCACGCTGTTGAGGTTTGGACAAACACAATTGAACGCATGTGACGCTTAAGGCTGGTGGCGCAGGGCCGGTGGCGCAGGGCCGGTGGTCAGATCATATAATGTTTTTCGGTGCGAACGATGGATTTCATGTCCATGCTCCTGTGTGTTGGCAGCTACCATGCTGCGCAGTTGGTTTGTTTGAGAACAATCATTTCTCGCCCCTACCAACTAGCAAACACGCTCTGGAAGCGTGCGCCGATCGGTTGCGCCATCGGTGGTTGATGTGGCGTATGTGGGGCGGTTTCTCCCGTCGTTGCTGGCGTGTAGTCTACCCTCGCCGTTTCAACAAGGGATATCAGGGCAGGCAGGATATGCTGCATGCGCCCTCCCGTTTGTGGGTAATGAAAAACCCCGGCGAATGTCGGGGTTGGTGGGTTGGACCATCTGTTCTACTTAGGATCTTTTGGGAAACATGAAATACCCTTGGCATTTCCAGCAGTCACAATACATGTGACATGTGGTGAAGATGCAGGGGTGAATTCGTAAAACCAGATGCTTTCTCGTGGTAAGACATATCGCGCAGTCACTTCTATTTCTGTATAGTTGCTGCTTCCCACAGGATCACTGCACCCCAAGGCTAGAGCCGCAACCAAGGCAACAACGGATAGTCGCATAAGCCCTCCCTAGGCCGTGAAGATGTAAAATGTTTTACCGTTTTCGTCAGCCTCGGCAGAAACTGTGTTGTACACATAGTCGTCATGGTTCTCCGACATTATTTCTACCTCCGCATCATCCGGCACGCCTTCCAGGTCCTTGCGCAGTTCACCGACGGTCATGACAGAACAACCTCCTCGCACAATTTTACTTCTTCAACTTCGTCAACGGCGGTACGCTTATTGCCAATACTCATGGTCACTTCATAGCCCTGAGGAAGTTCTTCAAGCTTCACAATCAACTCGCTAACAGTCATCGTCCCACCTCCATAAAAATAAAGGCCGCTCCCCGATGGAACGGCCCCAGCGACGCGACATAGACACAGAACGCGGCGCAAATCTTTAAACACCGAGCTTATCAGCAATCTTGCGGCAGTCCATGCACCCATGCGCGATCTCTGCCGGGATGTCGCAATTGCCGCTTGATTTTTCCATAAGGCCAATCTGAAGCTTTCTAAGTACAGAAAATTTCCTTACGGAAAAAATGTTGTGCTCTCTGAGGTGCTTGCGCTCCTCTTTGGTCAGCTTGTCTTGCCAGCGCATATGCACCTCCTAAAATTTAAAACAGCACGGGCCGGGATTTGCACCCGACATGGAGATATCAACGGTCAGCCGACACCCATCAGATGGGGACTATGGATTTAACATTATCGTTGTTTATCGGGGCTGTCGGCGTTGAGCTGTTTACTCGGCTTCTCTTCGTACCGACCTCGCGCAATCCCCGCTCCTTAACCATGACTAGCGTCTACCTATTCCGCCACCGTGCTGAACAACCTCTCCATCACCGCCAACGACCTTTTTGCTGATGGTAGCAATATGGTCGCTGGCAGGGGGAAAAGATTCTGTTGTAACCATCTAAACTTATTTGCATACCATTTTCAGGACTTGCCGAAAATGGTTGTTTCACGGCCCGCTCTTTACGTCGTAGCCATGAGGGTTTGTTGGTCGGCTCACCCTAACCGTCGCTCCGGTGCGCTTGTGCGCTGCGGCCTTACTTTCAGCACGCTTTTCCGTCCACGCCCCTTCCGCACCGGGCCAGTTCCCCTTTTCCGAGCTTCTCTCGCGGTTTCCTACTGATCCACCGTGCCGCATGGGCCGTGTGTCGTTCGGGCCTCTGGAATCCTGCTCAATCCGCGCTCCCCGGTTCCGGCATCTGGCTACTTTCGCCCGTGGGCTTGTTTCGCCACCGTCCCCGTCTCGCAAAATCAGTGTCTCAAAACAGAGACGAGTGGTCAAGACATTTGTTGCAATACAGAAACTAAATTTACAAAAAAAATTTACCCCCAGAGACGAAGACAATAAAAAAATACTAAAATCTGAGGCTGAACTAACTAAAAAAAAGCCCCCGCTGACTACTGCGGGGGCTTACATTTTCACAAACTGCGAGTTTGCGAATTGTATAGCTTATTTTTATCCCTCATGGATCTCAATCTGAACCTTTATCATTTCCCGATAAACTGAAGCAATATTCGAAGAGGATGTCCCGTTCATGCCAGCAGAAGCAAAGGCTTCAGCAATTTTTGCCGCATTTTTTTCCAACACTTCAATTTCTAACCCTAACTGTTCAGCTTTGTCAGCAAGAGACGTCATATTAATCCTCCAAATGTGACAATGTGTTTTTATGAAAATTCCACTTATGCCAATATGCCTGCCTACAAAACGCGCCCAAACCAGCGCACACGCCCATAAACGCGGAATGTTTCCATTTCATCGCCCTGCACGGAAAGTGGCGCGTACCGTTCGTTGATCGAGCATATATTCCAGCCATTAGGTATTTTTTGCAGAACCTTAACCATTAACTCTTCGCCAAGGCCAACAAGAAAAATGCGCCCGTCCTGTGGCGTTTTGTCATTCTGGTCAATCAAGATGGTGTCGCCTTCCTTAATAAGAGGCTCCATGCTGTCACCGCGCACCACCATCATGACGGAGTTTTTACCGTTGATGTGTTCGCGCTTCAAAAATTCGTTTCTGAATGCATAGAATCCTGCGACATCGCCATTCGTTTCAAGACTTGCCCCTGCACCAGCTACAGCTTTGACCTTTGGGATCATGACGTAATCGTCAAGCTCTTCACCCGGGAATGAAATCTGGGCATTGATTTTGTCCAGCCACTCGCACAGGACGTCCGGCGCAGGCAATGACGGATCTTCGTCGTCAAGCGCCCGGTAAATTGTCGCTTTTTTAGCGTCAAGAAACCGCATCAGATTGGCCTTTCCTCCAATCCGCTCGGCATACTTCCTCAGTCCACTGGCAATTTCATCGTAGGTACTCATAATCATATTATCTGCCTTGGTTGTTCCAAAACTGCAACATATTTTTTTGAGATTTTGACTTGCCAATTTGTTCCCAAATTGAGACAATCAGTCCATGAAATATGACATTTTTATTCAATCATACCTCAAGTCGTCTGGGGAGCCTGTTGGAAAGTTCGCTGAACGTGCTGGCGTCCACCGCTCTTCCGTCTACCGCGCAATGGATGGTCAGCCCATCATGTTTCCGCTGGTGAAGAGCATGGTTGAAGCCGCTGGCGGCTCATTTGAAATCATTGAGCTGACAACACCGCCTGCCACGTCACCCGCACCCGTGTCGGCCCAGCCAGCGCCGTAACGATAGCTGCGGCGTGGCCCACGGCCCGCTCTACTGCCGCGTCTGCGCCCATGTCTGCCGGATAGCTCCGGTACAGCGGCGAGGACAGCAGAGGCGACAGGACAGTGACCAGCAGGCGATTGCGCTTGGGTGAAATGTAGGCACGGAAGGAAAGGGTGGGGGCTGGTTCTGGCATGTAGTCAGAATACAGAACCTTGCAAGGCTCACAATAGACCAATTTTAGAAGGCTTTGACCTATGCAATCGATAAATCTCAGGCACGCCACGTTTAATCAGGTTCTGGCTTACGCCAAGATGCTCTCTGGCCTGACCAATGCCGAAATTTCCGAGAAGTCCGGCATATCCCCGGCCAATGTCGCCAAGTATTTCAAAGAGAACGAAGCCTATTACCCTAACCCTTGCAACATACCCGCCCTGTGCTGCGCCCTTGGCAACCGCATCATTCTGGATTGGCAGCTTGCCCAGGTCGAGGAACTTTGCCCGCAGGAGCCAATCTCAGGGGCAAGGGGGCTTTCTGACGCAGCTATGTCCATTGCCGACCTTGTGGGTCAGTTCTGCGCAGAAACGCGGGAACAGGTGGCCGACAATCAGGTTTCACAGCATGAGGCAAAGCAGAGCCAAGCCAAGATCGCCAGCATGGAAAGGGCCTTGGCATCCATTCGCATTTCCCTTGAACCGCTGGCCAGTGGAAAAATTACAGACAACGGGGAGGCATAGCCATGGACACCCGCACGAAACAAAAACACCTGCGCGCCGTACGCCTGCTGATGCACGCGCTGGAAGGCCATCGCAGCAGCTTGCCCGCAGGGAAGCCGATCAACGCTGTGCTGTCCGAGGGCATGGCCGCAGCTCAAGCCCTTGGCTTTGACCTCATGGCCGGGGAAGCTCGGGCCGTCGCTGGTCGTGCTGTCGTCGTTGGCCGTGGGGTTGAGGCGCTGTACTCCGGCCCGGCATACCTGCCGCCATCCTGCGGCATAGAGCGCAGCCTGCCCAATGGTGACGCGTAATGTGCGGGCGCAAATGGACAGAGGACGAAGTCGCCTTTCTGCGGGCCAATTACCCGGCGCAATCAGCCTACTGGTGTGCGCAACAGCTCGGGCGAGGGAAAAGCAGCGTGGCGGTAAAAATCAGTGGTTTAAAGCTGCTGCCTAAGAAGCCGCGCCCGCCCAAGGTTGAGCGCGAAGACCCCGAACTTGGCCCGGTAGATCCGCCGCTGGCTAACCGCTGCGTGGACTGCGGCAGAGTGTCGAGCACTCGGCGTTGCCCTGTGTGCCAGGCAAGATATCTGGAGAGGTACAACGGCGAATGCTGGGGGCCGACGTATGACGAAACTTATGGAGTGGCGCAGTAGTGGCCGCCTACTACAACGAAATCGACCCGTTTGCCGCCGCATGGCTGCGGGAACTCATCAAGGCTGGCCATATTGCGCCGGGTGAGGTTGATACGAGGAGCATTGCCGATGTTGTGCCAAGCGACCTTGCCGGGTTTGCCCAATGCCATTTTTTCGCCGGCATCGGCGTTTGGAGCTACGCCATGCGCCAAGCTGGATGGTCAGACGACAGACCAGTTTGGACAGGGAGTTGCCCCTGCCAGCCTTTCAGCACGGCAGGCGATGGAAAAGGGTTTGCTGACGAGCGGCACCTGTGGCCTGCGTTTTTCCACCTCATTAGCCAGTGCCGCCCTACAGTCTGCTTTGGAGAACAAGTTGCGAAAAAGCGTGGACTTAGATGGTTCGACCTTGTTCGATCTGACCTGGAGTGTTCGGGTTACGCCTGTGGGGGTGTTGTTACCTGCGCTGCTGGCTTCGGTGCGCCACATATCAGGGAAAGGATCTATTGGTGCGCCACCGACATTGGCGGCACGAGATCATCGCGGACGCATGAGCATGGAAAATCTGCGTCGGAGAGAGACAATGTCGAAACGTGGCGTGAATTTGCAAGAATTCATGCAACGCAAAGTTGGGCATCCTGGGTATCTCAATCCGGAGCTGGCCCGCTTGTGGATGGGGCTACCGCAAGAGTGGGACGAGTGCGCGGTTACGGCAATGGACTCAATGTCGAACAAGCAATCCCGTTCATAAAAGCGTTCATGGAGGTTCAGAATGGCCAGTAAAACACCCGATGGATTTCGCGCAGTCCGATACTGCGACTCGCAGCGGATCTACTACGTCACCGAGCAGGCAGAGGACGGCTGGTTCAAGGCCACCAGCGACGACGGCAAGGTGAAGCTTTTGGTCGAGCCGAAGGCTTTCAAGGTCACATTCTGCCGTGAGCACAACCCATCCATACCGCCAGCGGTGTGCGCAAGGTTTGAGGGCAAGCCAACGTTTTCGGAGTGGTGGGCAGCCAAGGTGCAAAAGGAGAGCGCGGCATGAAGAAGAAAGACGCAAAGCTGCTGCTGTGGATGCTGGTGTTCGTACAGTTTTGGAATGGGCGCAAGACATAAGAAAAGCCCCTGGCAGAAACAGGGGCTAACAGGAAATGAACCGCATTAATGTGATGGAGTGATTATGCAAAACTACTGCACAAAAGTCAATAATTGTCAGGGGAACAGTTATGCGTGCGCGTGACATAAAGCCAGGATTCTACACAAATGAGCAGCTTGCAGAGTGCTCATTCGCTGCACGCTTGCTGTACCCAGGCTTGTGGATGCTTGCTGATCGCCTTGGACGCCTTGAATACAGGCCGAAGCGCATCAAAGCAGAACTTCTACCATTCGACGTTGTGGATGTCACAGCATTGCTCGATGAGCTTGAAGTCAATGGCCTCATAAGGCGCTATTCCGTTGACGCCAAGGAATACTTGTGGATTCCAGCATTCCTCAAGCATCAACGTCCACACTCAAACGAAAAGCCCAGTGTTTTGCCTCCTTGTCCAGAAGAGGGAATGACCAAGGCTTCAACATCTTGTGACCAAGGAGAGAAGGACTTGTCACCAAGGGAGAAAGCGCTTCGCCCCTCTTCATTGACTCCCTCTTCATTGACTCCCTCTTCATTGACTGCTGATACACATATCTCTCCTGTAGAGAGTCTTGAGAACGAAGAACCCGCGCGAGTGGAAGGCAACGCAGGGGCGGATATTGGCTGCGCCGATGAACCGAGCATTGATTTCCTGGAACTGCGCCAGTTTTGGAACGAGCACTTCCGCCCTGAAGGCCCGCTTGCGGGGTTTGGTGAGTACAAGCAGCTCAGGGCTGCCCGCGCCTATCCCGGAGACTCACGGATCTACGCCGACCTGCAAGCCCGCATTGACGGTCAGTTTTGGAACCAAGGGTTTGCAATCAGCCTTGCCCGCTACCTGCGTGAAAGGACGTGGGAAACTCCGCCAAAGGCCAGAGCCGCGCCCACAGCCACCGACGACACGTGGGAAGCTGCCAGGGCGAGGGTTGAAGCACAGCAGGCACTGATTAACGGCACAGCGCGAGGAGTACGGGCATGAGGCTGGACACGTTTGAAGCTGGAATCGACAGGATTTACACCATTTTCGGCATGTCCAGAAAGCCCAGCAAAGACATGCAGCTCGTCTGGTACACGCGCCTAGATCATATCCCCGACGAGGCGGTTAACTTCATCGTCGAGCAAATTTGCGACCTGGAATCTATGCCGCGCAATATGACCGTAGCGTGGAAAAACTACTGGTCGAACTGGAAGACGGCAAACCCGTCTAAGATCGTCCGGCAGGATTGCCCGCACTGCCGAAATACTGGCGCCCGCGATTGCTGGGCAAGGCCGGAAGATGGCGGCCAGTGGATGCACTTCATGACGCCCTGCCCTGTCTGCCAGCAAAACGAAACCCGCATGCCAATGCCACTCGCTGAGCTTGAGGCCAAGGGTGCCGTAATCATGCCCGTTGATTACCGCGGCGGGCCC
The DNA here is from genome assembly GCF_902477725.1 of uncultured Desulfovibrio sp. Taxonomy (NCBI): domain Bacteria; kingdom Pseudomonadati; phylum Thermodesulfobacteriota; class Desulfovibrionia; order Desulfovibrionales; family Desulfovibrionaceae; genus Desulfovibrio; species uncultured Desulfovibrio sp. The sequence goes on from NZ_CABSIF010000010.1 coordinate 68,424, forward strand.
GTTGGTTTTGACAGGGACAACGGCTTTGGTTGCCTGCACCCAGTTTCCCTGGATACCAGCACGCCGCGCAAGACCATGCACGTTGGCGTGAACATGAAGCAGGATTTTAAACGCGTGCGCCACCTGCCCGCTGGTGAGCGGGAAGAATACGGCAAAAGCTCAAACTGGTAGGGAGCAAAAACATGATGCTCAGATTCAGGCTCAATACGATACCCACGGCGCAGGCACGTACCCGCCACAGGTCAATGACCAACAAGCGCGGAAAGACAATTTCCGTGGCCTACAAGGCCAAATCGCAGAAGATCAACGAAAGGGTGCTGGAAGACCTGCTTAAACTGTATGCTCCTGCACAGCCCATTGACGGCCCTCTGGTGCTGGAGTTTGTGGCCGCCCTACCCGTCCCAGAATCGGACAGCAAAAAAAAGCGTGCTGAAAAACTCGCCGGACTTTTGCCGCCGTCGAAAAAACCGGACATCGACAACGTAACCAAGCAGCTCATGGACGCCATGACGCGGCAAGGGTTTTGGAATGACGACGTACAGGTGGTCGAGTTGCACTGCCGTAAGATTTACGCGCAGCAGGGCTACATTGACGTTGTGTTGCATACCAAGGGCGGGTTGAAATGACCGAGCACATAGGCGACCCACTGCCGCAGCCGACCCACCGCCAGCGTAGCGACATGTCATACACGCGCATGCGTCTGGCATTCGGCAACGGGGATAAGGCCAAAGGCAAGCAGATCATGGAGGCCATAGCCGAGAGGCTTGAGCATGCACGCCGGAAGCACCCGCCGGAAGAGTGGGAAGGCCAGGGGCCGAAGTGGGCAGCCGGGAAGCTGGCCGACGAACTGAGCGAGTTGCACAGGGCCATCAGCCTTGAGGGGCCAGAGCGCGAGAAGGAAGAGGCGAAGGACTGCGCGGCTGTGATTGTGCGCATCATCGGCAGGGAGTTTGAATGATGGCTGGCGACAAGCTGGTTGGCCAGGGCGTGGGGTTTGACCGGACGCGCAGGATTACCGGGTATCTGGTGGGCAGTCTGGAGCGGTTCAATAATGCGAAAAGATCGGAAGAACGGGACAGAGTTAAGCACGGAACGGAGGCAGAGAGTGGGCAACCCAGAAAAGCTTGAGGGATGGGCACAGATTGAGGCGCATCTCAGTTTGTCACGTAAAACAATACTCGCAAGAGGCTATCCCATCAGAAAGGATGGAGGTGTGTTCGCTTTTCGGGGTGAGCTTGATGAACATGGGAAAGGTAAGCCGTTTTTAACCCATTCCCAAAGTTTCCCAAAAACTCCCAGTATTTCCCAATCTTTCCCATAGGTGCTTGTCTTGTACCGCGCTACGCTTCCTGCAAACAGGAGTGTAGACCGTGGCCGACAATTTCAGCATTGCACATGCCTTTACCGCAAAATGGGAAGGCGGTTTGTCAGACGATGCCGCAGACAGCGGCGGCCTGACAAAATTTGGCGTTGATCTGGCCATGATGCAGGACATTGCATCCATTCAGGCCGGACGCGATACCCTTGACCGCATGGGCATTATCCTGCCCGTCACTCGCAATACCATCAAAAACCTGACCGAAACCCAGGCCGCCAGCATCTACCGTTGGCAGGCATGGGAAGCCCTCAAGCTCGACCTTATACCTTTACGCCCTGCCGTCGTGATCTACGACGCTGCCGTTAACAGCGGCCCCAAGCAGTCCGTGCGCTTTGCTCAGCGCGGCTATAACGCCTGCGTCGCCTACGGCCAGCCGTTGGACACTGACGGCATCATGGGCCCGGCCACACGTAAGGCTATGCAGCAGGCAGACACAGACAAAATCCTCATGGCCATGCTCGACCAGCGCGAGCAATTCTATCGCGACCTTGTGGCAGCCAAGCCTAGCCAGGAAGTGTTTTTGCGCGGCTGGCTCAATCGCGTCACGGATCTGCGACGATACGTCAGGGGGCTGTGATGGGACTGATCGACAGTATTCTCGGCATTGGTGGCAAGGTCATGGACAAGGTGTGGCCTGACCGCGCTGCGTCGCGTGAACAGCAATCCCAGATCAACCAGGCTGAGGTCAGTGGTGCACCAGCCAGCCGCCTGCGCCTGTGGCGCTCCTTTCTCGGCTGGATGCTCTCCTTGCTGTTCTGCTGGGAGGTCGTGGGCCGCACTATCATCTTGACCTACTGGCCTGATACCAAATTGCCTCCTTCTGTGCTCAAGGAAGTTCTTCAGCTCCTTCTGGGGATGTTGGGTTTGGGGTTCTAACCATGTCTTCTGAGGCCTTCGACCACGAAGCACGTCTCGCCCGCATCGAGACGAAAATGGATGCCCTGCACACCCGCATTGACGAGGTGGTTGTCACTCAGCTCAAGGATCAGGGAAAGCGCATGCGTGACCTTGAATCAGAGGTTCGTGACCTGCGGGAAGACCGGGCGCGCAATGAGGGCAAGAAGGCCGGAAGCAAGGCTGTGTGGGTAGGGTTAATCGCTATCGTCTCAGCGGCCAGCAGCGCAATAAGCGCGGTCATAACGAAGATGTTTTAGGAAATATGTGATGGCAGCTCGCAAGCGGGAAGACAACCTTTTGCCAATTCGAAGCGAGAAGGAAGCGAGAAGCAAGGGCAGAAAGGGGGGCAAAGCTTCTGGCGAGGCACGGCGCAGGAAGAAGACCATGCGCGAGTTGCTTGAAATCGCCATGGAGCGGCCACAGGGCGACAAAACCACAGCCGAGGCTATCACCGTTGCTCTGCTCGAAAAGGCGCTCAGCGGCGACGTGAAGGCCTACGAAGTGGTGCGCGACACGCTGGGAGAGAATCCCAAGGTGAAGCAAGAAGTGTCTGGCCCTGATGGTGACCCCGTTGATCATTTATTCACTGTTCGCTTTGTGGCTCCAGAGGACAAATAGTAATGACAGAAGCTCAAATACCCGTAGCCTTTAGAGGGCTGTTTGAGCCGCACCGCTTCAAGGTTTTTTATGGCGGGCGAGGCGGCGCTAAGTCGCGATCTTTTGCCGCAGCCCTGCTCATTATTGGGCGCACACGGACTATCCGCGTGCTGTGTGCTCGCGAGATTCAGAACTCAATCCGCGATTCCGTCAAGCGCCTGCTGGACGATGAAATTTCACGTTGTGGATTTGGCGACTTTTACACCAGCACTGACCAAGAGGTGCGCGGTCTAAACGGTTCCCTGTTCCTCTTCGCCGGACTGCGCACCAACCCTGCCCGCATAAAATCATACGAGGGTCTGACTCATTGCTGGATTGAAGAGGCAGAAACCATAAGCCAAAAGTCGCTCGACCTGCTCATTCCAACTATGCGCACAGAGGGGAGCGAGATTTGGATGAGTTTCAACCCTGATAGGGTCAATAGTCCTGTCTGGGAAATTTTCGTCCTTGGGCCACCGCCGCCGGACAGCCTGATTTGCAAGGTTACTTGGCGGGATAACCCATGGTTTCCAGAAGTTCTGCGCAAGGAAATGGAGCATTGCAAGGCGACTGATCCTGACAAGTACGCGCACGTCTGGGAGGGGGAGCCTGTTCTTATTTCGTCAGGTTCCTACTATGGCAAAATTTTACAGGCTGCCGAAGATGCCGGACGCATCGGCATAGTTCCTGTTGAACCGCAGCTGCTGGTCAACACGGCCTGGGATTTGGGCATGGCTGACTCAACGGCAATTTGGTTTTTCCAACATTTGCCCGTGGGGCACACAGGCGAATGGCGCTTTATTGACTACTACGAGGCTTCCGGCGAGGGACTGGCCCACTACGCCAAGGTGCTTTCCGATAAGGGGTACAGCTACGGCATTCACACCGCCCCGCACGACATTGCAGTGCGCGAGCTTGGAAGCGGCAAGAGTCGCATTGACACTGCAAAAGGCCTAGGCATCAATTTTAAGGCGTGCCCTCAGCAGGCTATTCCAGACGGTATAGAGGCGGTTCGACAAGTCTTGGCCGCATCTTGGCTTGATCGAGAGAAGTGCAAGCAGGGGCTGCAATGCCTTTGGGGATATCAGCGCGAATGGGATGATGTTTATGGGCGCTTCAAGGACAAGCCGCGCCACGATTGGACGAGCCATGGGGCTGATGCCATGCGTTACGCCGCCGTCGGATTCCGCCGCCCGGTTGACCTGTCGGGAGCCCCCCGCAAGGCCCGCACCGCTTACGACATGTGGGGCCAATAGCCATGGCCTTTACCTACACCGAAGCAACTACGCCCGAAGCCAAGGCCGCGCCATTCCACAAGATGAAGGCCGAGGGTCTACTGCCCTGGGCAATGAGCTGCATCGACAACCCGACGCTGGAACGCTGGCTGGAAATAACAGCAGCGGGGGTTCTGCTCTGCTGCACCGACGAGGCCAGCGGTAAGTTACTTGGCTGCGCCCACTTCACGCAGTTTCAGGGAACAATTTGGCGCTTTGACTTCACCGCCTTCCACGCTGGATTCCATTGCGCCGCACAACAGGCCCAGGGCGGTTTTGACTACATGTTCGAGCGGCACAGCGCCAGCGCCATAGTGGGCATTACACCTGTGCAGTTCCGTCATGCATGGGGGCTGGCCGAGGCCTGCGGCTTTAAAATCGTCACCCGCCTGCCCGGTGCCTGCTGGCTGGCCCGCAAACAGCGTTTTGTGGCTGGCGTCATGGTCATGTGTACACCGCAAACCCTGCGCAATGTGCAGGAAGGAGAATAGCTATGGGATTTGGAGGAGGCGGAACGCCTGACACGCCGGAAGTCGCACCAGTGCCCAAGGCCGAAGTGACCAAGCCTGTTACCGAGGCCGCCACTGCTGCGCGCCAGAGCCAGAAGGACAAGGCCGCAAAGGCTGCGGGCCTCAATTCCACCATTCTGACAGGGAAAGACGCCACGGCAACCACCAGCACCGCAGGCAAAACCCTGTTGGGCCAGTAGGAGCAACGCCATGCCCGTTGAAATTGAAAAGCTGAACCAGCGTTTTCAGGCTCTGCGCAACGAGCGGAGTCCCTGGGACACGGCGTGGCGTGATCTGGCTGACCACTTTTGCCCCACGCGGTTCAGGGCGGATACCGATTCCAGCGACCGAAAGCCGGAAATCCTCAATCGCGACATTGTGGATACCACGGGCTTGCAGGATATGCGCACCCTCGCCGCTGGTATGCAAGGCGGCATGACCTCGCCTGTTCGCCCCTGGTTCAAAATCGGGCTGGAAGACGAAGAGGCCGCGCAGGCTCCTGACGCCGGGGCATGGCTGGATGAAGTCAGGAAGCGCATGCAGGTTCTGTTGCACCGCTCCAACTTCTACAACATGGCGCATTCGCTTTACAGCGATCTCGGCACGTTCGGGCAAGGACTGATGATCGAAACTGCGGATTGGGACGGCCTGCACTTCCAGCTTATCCCGGCTGGTGAATACGTGCTCGACACCAACGACAAGGGCGACGTGGACACTTTCATGTACCGCACCCGCATGTCTGCCCGCCAGATCATTCAGAAGTTTGGCGAGGATGTTGTTCCGAGCCATGTCAAAGCAGCCGCCAGCAACAGCGGCTCTGCGGTCACAAGCTTCTTTGACGTGATCCACGCCGTTTTCCCGCGTTCCGAGCGCACGTTCGGCAGGCTTGATAGCCTCAACATGCCGTGGGCCTCTGTGTGGTGGATGGGCTTTGGCAACACCGGCGGCGGCAAGCCCTGCGTGTTGCGGGAATCAGGCTTTCGCTCCTTCCCGGCTTTTGCCCCTCGCTGGGGCGTGACCGGCAACGACAAATATGGCCGAAGCCCGGCAATGGATGCGCTGCCTGATTGCCGCATGTTGCAGCAGATGGGCAAAACCACGCTGCGGGCCATGCACAAGGCTGTTGATCCGCCGGTGGCCGTGCCGTCGTCACTCAAAAACGAGGGCGTAGACCTTACCCCGGCCGGGGTTAACTACCTGTCCATGGACGGGCCGGAAAAAGGCCGCATAGAACCCATCCAGCAAATCCAGCCGCAGATCATAGCCGCAGCAGAGCAGAAGATCGAGAGCGTCCGGCAGGCTGTGCATGATGGCCTGTTCGCCGACCTGTTCAAAATGCTCATGCTCAATGACCGCCGCCAGATCACCGCCACGGAAATTGAGGCCAGAGAACGGGAAAAGCTGATTTTGCTTGGCCCTGTGGTGGAGCGTCTTGACCGCGAGTTTCTCTCGCCGATGGTTATGCGCACGTTCCAGCTCATGGCCGACTTTGATCACCTCCCTCCACAGCCGGATTCTATCGCAGGCGCGCCGCTGCGGGTCGAATTTGTGAGCGTCATGGCCCAGGCGCAGAAGCTCGTCAGCACCAGCCCCATAGATCAGACATTCGCCTTTGTCGCCAACGTGGCCCAGGCCAAGCCGGAAGTGCTGGACATTATCGACGTGGATTACGCCGTGCGCGAATACGCCGACGCCCTTGGCGCACCGGCTGCGCTGATGCTGCCAGAAGGTCAGGTGCAGCAAACCCGCGCGGCTCGCGCTCAGGCACAACAGCAGGCGGCAGCACAGGCGCAGCAACAGGCGGCAATGCAGCAGGCCGTTGACCTGACCGGCGCGGCAAAAAACCTTGGACAAACCCCGCTAGGCGCTGACGGGCAAACGGCCATGGATGCCCTCATGGGCGGGATGGGGAAGATGTAGCATGAACAATTATTTAGACCCGGACAACAAGCAGGCGCAGGCCGATGAACAGCGCCTTAAGGCGCAGATGTTTGAACGGCAGGTTCAGGAATCCTTTGCCTTTGTGATCTCAACGCCCGAAGGCCTGCTGATAATGCGCTGGCTCGTAGATTTGAGCGGCATCCTTAAAAGCCAATACCCCGGCGACCACGCGCAGGCCACCTACATCGAGGGCAAGCGCTTTATCGGCGCAAAACTTTTGAACATGGCCGCACAGGCCGGAAAACTCCCAGCAATTTTGGAGGGCAACAACAATGACAACTGATGCTGACACCAACGCCACCGACACCGGAACGGGTTCCGCCGATTCCGGCACCGCCAACAACACTGAAACCGTGGCCAATGCCGGGGCGGGCGCTTCGGGAACCCTGCTCACCAACAAGCCCGGCGAGGGAGAAAACGGCCAACAGGCAACAGGCAATGCCGATGCCAAGGACGGCAAGGGCGAGGGCGGAAAAGAAGGCGGGGAATCTGCGGCCTATACCCTCACAGCGCCGGAAGGCTACCCGATCAGCGAAGGCGCGCTTAAAGGGCTGAATGAGGTCTGCATGGCCGAAAACCTGAACGAAAAGCAGGCCAATGCCGTCATGGCCTACATGCAGGGCAACTACACCTCGTTTGTGGCCCAGCAGCAGGAGGCCATGCAGGCCCAGGCCAAGACGTGGATTGGCGAGTTCCAAGCGGACAAGGAATTTGGCGGCGACAAATTTGACGCCAGTGTAGCCGATGCCCAGCGCGCCCTTGCCACGTTCGATGAGGGCGGCACGGTCAGCAAAATGCTGGCTGAAACCGGCTACGGCAACAACCCAGAAGTGCTGCGCATCTTTGCCCGCGTGGGCCGTGCCTTGGGTGAAGATCAACTTATTGGCAAGGGTGGCGGCGCGGAAAATAAGCCGCTTGAAGATCGTATGTATCCCAACATGTAACCGTTGCAGCAGCAGGAGAACAACATGAGCTACAACAAAGGCATTGTCGCCACCCTTGCGGAGTTGGAAGACTTCTACAAGGGGCAGAAAGCCGGTGACACCATCGAGCTGATGAACCAGACCAACGACATTATTACAGACGTTCCCTTCATGGAAACGAACCAGACGGACGGACACCTCACCCGCGTGCGTACAGGCCTGCCCACTGTCTACTGGCGCAGGCTCTACCAGGGCACGCCGCCTTCCAAGTCGCAGTGGAGCCAGGTCAAGGAAGGCTGCGGCATCCTTGAGGCCATCATGGAGCTGGACGTGGAGGAGATCAATCTCTACGGCGACAAGGCCAAGGCCTTCCGCCTCTCCGAGGGCAAGTCTTTCACCGAGTCCATGCGTCAGAAGGTTGCGGCCACCATGTTCTATGGCGACAGCAACAGGAATCCCGACGAATTCAACGGCCTTGCCATGCGCTACCCGTCCAAAGCCAGCCCCAACGTCATTGATGCAGGCGGCACGGGCAATGCCTGCACGTCCATGTACCTGACCTGCTGGGGAGCCAATACTGCACACGGCCTGTACCCCAAGGGCAGTACTGGTGGTCTGGCGAATGAAGACCTTGGCAAGTATATGACAACCGACCCCGACGGCAGAAAATTCCAGGTTGTGGGCGACAAATACAACTGGCGCTGCGGCCTTACGGTGCGCGACTGGCGCGCTGTGGTGCGCATCGCCAATATCCCCCTTTCGGCCCTCACCCTCAAGAAAACTGACTCCGGTTTCATTGACCTGCACCGGCTGACCATCATGGCCAAGAACAAGATGCCGGAAACCATGCGCAATCAAGCCATCTGGTACTGCAACGCAGACGTGCTGACCGCCTTGGAACTCCAGGCAACCGATGCAGGCAACGTGACGCTGACATATCGCTCGGAAGACTCCGGCAAGGGCGGCCCGCTGTTCAAGTCCACGCAGATTACCAACCTGCACGGCCAGCCCATCCGTCAGTGTGACGCACTCCGCAACGACGAAAAGGCCATCAGTTAACCCCGCGTGACGGGCAGATATAGAGGATAGCCATGATTATTGATTCCAACCTTGTATTGATGGACAGCTCCCCCGTTCTTGGGGCGGCTGTTACCGGCTCCCCCGTTCCGCTTACGTCGTTTCTCAAACCGGGGCGTCAAGAACCCATTCCCATTTGCGCCAAGGTCGTGGGAACGGACTTTGCGGGCGGCACTTCCATAACTTTCAAACTGACGCAGTGCGCCACGTCCGACGGAACCTATGCGGATGTTCCCGGCTCGTCCGTCACCGTGGCCCTGGCCGACCTCACCGTGGGCAAGTCCATCGGCTGGCGTTTTTTGCCGCGCGGCGTGACCGCGCCGTGGCTCAAAATGGTTGCCACGCCCACGGGTGCGTTTACCGCTGGCAACGTGTTTGCCGCCGTGGTGCGCGAGGATGCCTTGCCCTACGAGGCTGGCATGTTCATCGACAAGGGCGTGGTCAAGGGTTAGCACCCGCCCGGCCAGCATAAAGGGGAGGGCCGCGCAGGCCTTCCCCACTTAAACAACTTTTTGGAGCGGCAGATGGAAAGTAAAATCGAGGTGTGGAACAAGGCTCTCGGGCACATAGGCACCCGCACCGTAGCCAGCGAGTCGGAAAACTGCGAGGAGGCCCGGCAGTGCGCCCTGTATTGGGATGCTGCACGCCGTCAGGCCTTGCGCGATTTCCCCTACCCTTGGGCGCAGACCCGTATCGCGCTGGCCGCAAAAGCCCTGCCTGCCGTGTGGGATGGCGAGTGGCGCAACGCCTACGCCTACCCCAGCAACTGCCTTAAGCTCCATAAAATTTCCCGCCCCGGCAGTCGCAAGCGTGAGGACTTCAAACTGATCTCCGACCCTGACGGCGGCGCATCCATGATCCTCACAAACTGCGCGGACGCAGTGGCGGACTACACGTGCGATATCCCTAGCCCGGCACAGTGGGACGATCTGTTCATTTACTTGCTGGGCCGCAAGCTGGCCTGCCTGATCGCCGTGCCGCTGCTCAAAAATAACGGCAGCAAGGTCAACGAGCTGGAGCAACTTTACCGCGCGTCAATCCCGGCGGCATACGAGGGCGGCGCGTCCGAGGGTAAACCGCAATTTGAAGAAGATAGCTGGATCACCGGCAGGGGGGACTAATGACGCTCGACAGCAAGCTTAGCAAGGCCGTCTACCAGGGCAACGGATCTACCACCGTCTTTCCCTTTGCCTTCAAGGTGTGGGACTCAAACCATATTGCCGTAACGGTGACGGACGCGGCAGGCGTGAGCACGGACGTGACCAGCAACAGCACCGTCACGCTCACCAGCTCCGGCGGTTCCGTCACCTATCCCAAGTCCGGCAGTCCCCTGCCCGGCAGCGCAAAGCTGGCAATCACGCGCAACATGCCGTTTGTGCAGGGTATCAACCTTGTTTCGGCCTCGCGCTTTGATCCGCAGGTGCTCGAGGACGGGCTGGATCAGGCAACGGCAGAACGCCAGCAGATACTGGAGCAGATGGCCCGCGCCGTCATACTCCCACCAACCAGCAACGAGTCGCCGGAAGATGTGGTTGCGTCCATCTACGCCAGCCGGGACGCCGCAGCGGCCAGCGCCAGCGCGGCCAGCAACAAGGCTGATGCCGCAGAGGTCAGCGCGCAGGCGGCGGCAAACAGCGCAAGCACCGCCGCACAGACGGTTGAAACCGCAGCGGCAGAGGCCGTAAGCGCCGCTACGGCGCAGGCCAATGCAGCGCATGATAGCGCACTTGCTGCGGCACAGAGTGCGGCAGAGGCCGAGGCGGCAGTGCCGGATAACCTTGTTGCGCGCGTGACCGCAGTTGAGGACAAAAACACACAGCAGGATACGCGACTGGACGCTGTAGAAACAAAGAACACGCAGCAAGATACGCGGCTTGATGCTGTCAATACGAGCCTTGCAGGCAAGCTCAATGCAGACATGAGCAATCGTCCTGCTGGGTCTCAATACCTTGTGTCCACATGGACAAACGGAACAAGCTGGTACCGTAAGTATTCCGATGGATTCATAGAACAGGGCGGTTATCTTGGTGTTATCGGAACTACCAACATTACTGTAACGTTCCCAATTCCTTTTGCAGGTGCATCATATGTCCTGAATGTGTATGCCTTTGATCTGGACACGACTTCGGGGCATCCGCGTACTGCATGGAGAAACACCTATGGCTTCAATTTTGGGAAAACGTCTTCCGCTGTCGATACCAACTGGTACGCCGCTGGATACTAAGGAGGCACCATGTACGCAATCGGACAAAAATTTAAAGGGGTATATCCGCCGGAAGCCGCACAGTGGTGCAATGATAATTGCGCCATGATGGTGCCAATAGAAGGCAGTTTTGAAATACAGACAGTGCCACAGCCCGCGCTGTTAGATTTGCAAATCGTCAAGCGTATGGAGATCAACGCTGGCTTTGACGCGGCCATGACTGCAAGCCTGACAATGCCCAGTGCCAGCACACCAGCCAGCGCCTTTGCGGTATATCAGGCCATTGAAGCATGGAAGACGGAAGACCCCGAAGGATACTCCACACTGCTGGCTATCCATGAGGCCCGCCGAGCGTCCCTGCTTGCCGCTGTGGACGCGGCCACAACCATTGCGGAGGTGCAGGCAATCTCCGTTACCTACGCGGTGTAATCATGGGCGCGCGCATAGCTTACAACAACTTCACAGGCGGCGAGGTATCGCCCACGCTCAACGCCCGCTATAATCTGGAGCGTTTCGCCAATTTTTCGCAGGCCATGCAAAACATGCGGCCCGGTCTGCACGGCGACTGCGCCCGCCGCCCTGGCACCCGTTTTGTAGCCGACCTTGAGGAATTTTCCGTACTCGTGCCGTTCAGCTTTAACGCCGATGCCGCCAACAACTTCGTCTTGGTGCTATCCGACAAAAGGCTGCGCGTAAGTAACGGCAAAAACAACCTCGCCGCCGCCATTGCCACTCCATACGCCGCCGCAGACCTGCTGGCGATATCATGGTCTCAGGTGGGCGATGTGGTCTATCTGGCCCATCCGGCCTACACCCTGCACAAAATTTTGCGGCAAAAAACAGCCACGCCGGGTATTTACGCATGGTCAATCGTTGAGGTTGTGCTTAACCAGAGCATTGCCGCGCCCGCAACTCCGTCCGTATCATTCAGCGATTCCGGCTCGTACACGCTGCGTTATAAAGTGGTGGCTATTGATGCCAGCGGCAAGGAAAGTTTACCATCTGCTGCGGGCTCTTGTTCTGGCAAGCATCCTTCGGATTGGGTTCAGGGCAACAGCGCTACCGTTTCGTGGGCAGCCGTGCCCGGAGCCAAGGAATACAACGTCTATCGGGAGTCTGCGGGCTATTTCGGCTTTATCGGCATATCCACCGGCACAAGCTTCACCGATAACAACTATGAGGCCAAAACAGACGACACCCCAAAGGAAGATTGGGACCCGTTTGCCAACGGCAACAACCCCGGCGTAGTGGCCTTTCACCAGCAACGCATGGTGCTGACCGGTTGCGCTGGCAGCCCTGGTTATTTCTATCTGTCCCGCACGGGAGATTTTGAATCCTTCCGCAAGTCCCGCCCCTTGCAGGACGACGATCCGGTGGAATACCAGATCGCCTCGGGCGCTATCAATGCGGTAACGTGGGCCGCCAGCTTTGGCGACCTGCTGCTTGGCACCACAGGCAGCGAGTATAAAGCCACGGGCGATAACGGCATCATCACGCCCAAGATTTCCTACGTCACCGCGCAGTCATATTGGGGCAGCGCGGGCCTTGCGCCGCTTATCATCGGCAACTCGGTGCTGCATGTGCAGCGCCACGGCTCCAGAGTGCGCGACCTTTTCTACTCGCTGGAAAAGGACGGCTACGCGGGTAACGATCTTTCCATCTTTGCGCCCCACCTGTTTGACGGGCACACCCTCAAGCAGTGGGCCTACCAGCAAACCCCCGGTTCAACCATCTGGTGCGTTCGTGAGGACGGCCTGCTGCTGGCCCTGACCTACATGAAGGAACACGACATATGGGGCTGGTCGCGCCATGTGACAGACGGCGAGGTGCTCTCTGTGGCCACAATCTCCGGTGACGACGGCGACGCCGTTTTACTGGTAGTGCGCCGGACGGTTGCAGGCCAGACTCGCTACTTCCTTGAGCGCCTTGCCGCCCCCTTCCAGCCCAGCGACGACATTGCCGAGGCCTATTTTGTTGATTGCGGCGTGAGCCAGCGCAGCGCGGAGCCTACGCACACAGTGACGGGCCTCGGGCACCTTGAAGGCCGCACTCTGGCCGTGCTGGCGGACGGCAGCCCGGTAGAGGGCTGTGTGGTTTCTGGTGGACAGATCACCATTCCTTACGCCGCCAAGGTGGTACATGCGGGCCTGCCGTACACGTCCGTTCTCTCGCCGCTCTCCTTTGAGGTTCAGGCACAATCCGGCGTGACCCTGGGTAAAAAGCGGGCCTATGGCAAGTGCGTGGTGCGCCTGTTCCGCAGCGTGGGCGGCAAGTACGGGGCCGACCTCGATCATCTGGACGACTTCCCTTTCATCCCCACCAATTACGGCGAACCCTGCGAACCCTTCACGGGCGACAGGGAGTTTACCCCCGGCGGCGGCCAGAGCGAAAGCACGTCCGTCTGGCTGGTGCAGGATAAGCCCCTGCCGTGGCAGGTTGTGGCAATCATGTGTGATGTGGACTTTGGGCAGGTGTAGCTATGGAAATTACATTCGCGGTTGAAACTTACTCTGCCATCAGTGAAGAGGTCGCGCCCCTGACCGTGGCCCATTGGCAGGAGACAGAAGCATCCATGTACGGCAGTCAATCAGCCGTGCCGGTGACGCATCATATGTATTGCGCCATGGAGCAAAGCGGCATCCTGCATGCCGTAACTGCCCGCGTAAGCGGGGCGTTGCATGGCTACGCGGCCTATTGCTTGTCTGAAAACATCAATATGCCTGGGCGTATTACGGCGTCAGCGCTGGCTTTGTACCTCTCGCGCGAAATCAGGACAGACGCATTCGCTGCCCTTCGCCTCCTGCGTTGGGCAGAGGAAAGCCTGCGGCAGCGTGGGGTTTACGGTATTGGCTATAATTCCCCGGCATCACGCCCTTGCGATGCCCTGTATCGCCGCTTGGGGGCTAAAATGACCGAAACTGTCTGGTTCAAGGAGCTTTGATATGGCCGCAATTTCTGGAACTACAGCCGCAGTTATCGCAGGCATAACCGCCGCAACAGCTCTCGCTGGCACCGCCGTGAGCATCTCTGCGCAACAACGGCAGGCCCAACAACAAAAGGATGCCGCAGAATATCAAGCCAAAATTGCCGAGCAAAATCAGGAGCTGGCTCAGGAGCAGGCCGCGTCGGTCAAACGCCAGGGCTACGATGATGCCCAGCGCCAGCGCCTCAAGGCGGCGGGCATTATCGGCACACAGCGGGCAATTGCTGGCGCAAGCGGTATCACCGTGGACACTGGCAGCAACCTTGATCTGACCATGGAAACCGCTGAAAAGGGTGAGCTGGACGCGCTGGCTATTCAGCAACAGGCGCTGGACAAATCCCACAACATACAGATCCAAGGCTGGAACTCCGGCCAGCAGGCGCAGGCCTACGCATGGCAGGCGGACAGCATAGACCCCACGGCGGGCATGATTGGAACGGCCCTTGGTGGCCTCGCCAAAGCCGGGAGCAACTTCGGCTCTGGCCTGTGGGGCGGAAAAGCAAGTAGTCCGCTTACAAAGAAAGGCGGCAGTATATTTGATTCCGCCGTAGCCCCGGCATTCGGTACAAAGGCGGTGAGATCATGAACAACTTTTCTTTCCGCGTCCCTGAAAAAGCTGGCGCTGGCATGCCCACCTATCAGCAACAGCAGCAATACCCCACGCCGGGCGTGGATACTTCCGCGCGCCTGTCAGACAGCGCCGCGCAGATCTACCAGCAGGGAGCAGACCAGCAGGCCAAGGGGCTGGAAAAGCTCGGGCAGGGATTGGAGCAGGCTTCCAAGGCCGGATATGATCTCTATACGGACTACCAGACCAGCAAGGCCAAGGACGCATGGTTGCAGTACAAGCAGGGTGCGCAAAAGCTGCAAGCCCAGCTTGGTTCTTTGGCTGGCAAGGATGCCATAGACGAAAGCAACGGCGTTGTAGCGCAGTTGAAATCATGGCGGGAGCAGGCCAGGGGCGAAATTTCCGGCAAGCTTGGCAGCATGGCCGCTGGCCTTTTTGACCGCGCAGCATCGGAAACTGATGCCACTCTTGATGCTTGGGCGACAGGCAAGGTGCATGCCGAGGCCATCAACTACGGCAATGCCACCAGCAAGGCCAATATCTCGCTGGCACAAAATCAGGCCGTGGCAGATGCCGCCAACCCCGCAGCCTTTGGCGCGCAAATGGGCGTGGTCAAGGCAGAGCTTGAAAACATGGCCAAGCGCAGCGGCTACGGCGCTGAATGGGTGCAGGCTGGCTTGCAGGATATGCAGCAAAAGACGCTCACGCAGGCCATTTCTGACCGCATCGCCGGGGAGGATTTGGGCACCGCCAACAACATGATTAAGGCCTACGGCCCCTTGCTGGGCGGCAATGCTGATGGACTGCGCGCAAGAGCCGCTTCCAAAGGCCGCGAACTGGAGGCCAGAAATAGGGCGGATGCTGCTAGGGCTGAAACAGAGGCCCTTAAAGGGAAAGTGAACGCGTTCAACTCAGATACTGCCGGAATGTCTGACGCAGAAAAGCTCGATGTGCTGGATAAGACATATGGCGGGGACGCAAAAAACAAGAAGGTTTACAGGGCCATTCTTGATGATATCGCCTACGAGGCTGGGGCAAAGACAGACCTGCGCAATAAGGCTCAGGCTATCCGCCTGCGTGGCATTGAGGACAGACTGACAGAAGCGGCCAAGGGAACGCCGGAAGAGAGCTTTCAGAAAACGCGCGAGGTTGTCCAAGGACTACCGCTTGAAGACCGTCCAAAAGCTCTCAAGATTGCTGACAATCTCCGAGCGGCAAATATGTACGACGATGGCAAGATTACGCAGGATGATCCTCTTGCTAAGTCTGAACTCGCAACCAGGCTTGCCAGCGGTGAGGATGTTTCCGTTGACGCGGAATACGGCAGTCGTCTCAGCAAGGTGACGCGCGAGAAGTACAAGAGTGAGGCTTTCCGCTCTGCCCTGCCCTCCGTCAAGACGGCTTTTGAAGTCGAAGCCGCCACATGGATGGGCGCCAACAAATCCCAGGCCAAGTCTGCTCTCGGCAAGGGTGGAGTAGGCGCTCTCTGGACGCGCTTCCTTGACCAAACCAATGCCGATGAAAAGAAAGACCCTGCACGCCTACGTCAGGAGGCAAGGGATTTCTTCAAGTCAGTTACGCTTGAAGCGGGATTCTTTGGCCGTGATAAAAAAACTATCCAAGGCCTGCAAAATATCTATCTCGACAAATACGACGATGCCCGCCCAGCGCAGGGCACACCAGAATATGACCATGCGGTGCAGATGCTCAAGCAGGCCGGTAAAAAGCCGGAGGGCATGTTTGGTCGGTATTCAGATAAACAGCTTTCTACCGCGTATAGACTGCTTCTTCAGAGCAGCCCTGATGCAGGCGGGGGTGAATAATGTCCCAGAATTTTGACCTCGAAAAATTCAGCCAGGAATTTGATCGGCGTATGGGCAAGTCCTCTGATAGCGCGCAATATCAGGGATACAAGCCCCCTTCCATCTCGCTGGACAACACGGGTGAAATATCCATCGAGCATCAGAACAGCGGCGAAGAAGGTGGGTTCGTCAGCGCGCCGCCAGTTGAAGATGTTCTTTCGCTCTATGGTTCGCTTGAAAACAGCGTGCAGAATGAAGTCCAGGATATCGGGAGTGGGCTTCATGCACTGAAAAACAATATGAATTTGAGTCCGTTGGAGGCCCGCAAACTCCAACTCGCCTCTGGCCTTCCCCCTAACTTTGTTGATATGGACCCAGGATTTGCACGCAAAAAGATCGCATCTGACCAGTATGCTGAATCATTGCAGGCATTCAGCGACAACATCCACCAGACGCCAAACACCCTTGGTTTTCTGCGTGAAGCTGACGCCATTGAGCAACTTGCTATCACCCAGGACAGGCCGCTGGCAGAAATTGAGCGCAGCGTTGACAGTGAAGGTCTGGGGTTCTTTAACTCCGGCGTAATTGGCACAGCCCGCAACGCCTGGGACGTTGGCATGGTTGGGCGTGAGCTGAACAAGCTTTATCTCAAGGAGATGTACGGCTCCTCTCTGACGGATGAAGAAGAGCAGCAGATGCGCGTCTTCACCTCGGCCCTCAACTACTATGATAACCTTGGCGACAAGATGCCGCTGCCGCAACGCATGGTGCGCGGAACTGTGGGCAGCGTTGCTGTGCCGCTGTATGGATCTGCCGAGGGTGGCGTCAGAGGGCTTACGCGACTCGGAACAACCATGGCGTCTGCTGGAGCTATTTACGGTGCTCTGGCTGGCGGTGGTGTGTTCTCTGCTCCAACAGCAGTTGCTGGGGCCATGTCTGGCCTCGGGGCAGCCGCAACCGGCGGCGCTGTTCTGGATATGATGGAACAGGAAGGCGCGGCCATCTACGGAACGCTGCGCGCCATGGAAGACGAGAGCGGCAACAAGATTGACCGCGACGTAGCACGGACGCTGGCCGTCATTGGCGGCGGAATATCCGGCGGCCTTGAGTACGCCAGTTTTCATATGTTGGGCCGGATGGTCCCGCAGCTTGAGCGATTGATAGCTCCAGAGGCGGCGGCAACTTCTCTGAAATATTTGCAGCAGCACCCAAGCCTGATGGCGAAGGTGGGCGATACGCTCAAAAGCGCGTTGCGGGCCTTTGCTGGGGAAACATCAACGGAAGTTGCGCAGGAAGGCGTTTCCATAGTCGCAGAAGAGCTTGGCCGCAAGCTCTCCAACGTCAATTCAGCCGGGCAATCTGCTGACGATATTAAAGAACGCCTCTGGCAGACGGCCCAGCAGGCAGCCGAGGCTATGGCAATACCCATTGCAGCCGGTGGTGGCGTACGTCTTGCGCGCGGCGTGAAGGCGCAGGAACGCATGGATACAGCCATGCAGACAGCGCGGGACTATCAGAACAACCTCATGGATACGGTGGCAAAGGCCGCACAGTCCTCAGAAGTGTTCAAAGATATGCCGGAGACAGGCGAAGCCCTGCTTCAACATCTTTCAGACAGCGGCGTCACCCCTGGCCATATATTCATCAAGCCGGAAACGGTGCAGAAGATATTCTTCCAGGACGAAAACCCTGATCTTGTGCAGGCCGCCCGCGACATGGGTGTCACCCCTGAAAGCCTGGAAGAGAACCTTACCCTCGGCACTGACGTTGCCGTGGACTTTTCCAAGGCAGCCACGCATATCTTGCGCGAACCTGAACGCTATGAGGCTATGCGGCCAGATATGCGCTTTGACCCGGCCATGCCCACAGATATGGAAATTGGGGCGCTTGAGGGTATGAACGAGGACAATAATGCGCGCCTTGAATACCTGAATAGCATCCTTGATCCCATTGTGGACGAGGAAAATCAGGCACTCAGCCGACATGAAGCGCGCATGGAAACTGTTGCGCCATATGTGCAGCAGATGCAGAACGCCGGGTTTAGCGAGGCACAGGCAAAGGCATATGGTACAATTCTCGCCGCAAATGCCGAGCGCATGGGCGAAGTGTTCGGCATGACCCCCAAAGAGTATCTTGAAAGCCGCCTTGCCGGATATATGGCAATGACGCCTGACGAGTTTAGGGGGCTTGGAAATAGCGACCTTGAGGGGATTGATCGTGACCGCGCATATAGCCAGCTTATGGACGATCTCGGCGTAAAAAAAGGCATGGGGCGCGTAAAAAAACGGCGCATACTTCAGCCTGAATTTGCGTATGCCTGGGGAAAGGTGAACCCTGAAAACATTATAAACACATATGGCAAAGATGCTTATAACGAATTGCGCCAACAATTCGGGCCTGGATTTTTTGCAAAAAAAGGCGAGGGGCAGGGCCTCGACGCTCTGGCACACTCTTTTTTTAGTGAAAATAGGGCTGGCTACGAATTAAGCCGTGGAGAAATCGACACTGAATCTTTTGCTGAAAAAGTGATGATGCCACATGACGAATTTGAAACCAACTTTCGCAAGAGCGTTGGGCAAGGAATGCTGTGGCAGGATAGGCTGAAGAAAGCAAAAGATCGCATCAAGTATGATGATGCTACGGCTGAACTAGTTGGCAGCGTCACGCCTGAAATGGCCGAAAATCTTCCTTTGGGGAAGCCGGGCAATATTATTCTACTGCCGAAAGACTTGCAGCATATTGAAGATGAGCACGGAGAGCAGATTCGCGGGCTTGGGTATTCCGATGCACGAGAGTTTGTGAATCATGTTTTGTCGCATGTAGATGCGATTTATCAGGGCAACACAAATAGAAAATTTGAATTGGTATTCAGAGATGACAAGCCGAAGTCGCGCATTATTGCCAAGCTCGAATTTAGGGAGGAGGGAGATCACTATGAAATAAAGACAGCCGGGCTTGTGAGGGAAAAATATTATGATAAAAGAACTCCGCTTTGGGAGAGAGCGAATTCAGCTCTTTTCCAGGAGGAAAACCCTTCGGCTACACGCCACGCTTCACAACGAGGCCAAAGCGGAGAACGTCTTAATCTTACGCTCTTCAGCACGGGCGTCAACAATTCACCCCGTGGCGGCATGCGCCAGCTTGCCGATGGGCGATATGTTGTCGCTCTTTTTCAAAAGGCAGACGCATCCACTATCCTGCACGAAACTGCCCATTTCTGGCTTGAAGAATTGCGCGACGCCGCCAAGTTGGATTCCTCACCGGAATGGGTGCGCGAGGCATGGGCGAAGCTGCAACAGGCATACGGGTTTGATGGTACACTTGAAGGCCAAGAATCCGCCGCCAGATGGACGGAGACACAGGAGCGATTTGCCCGCGAGTTTGAGGCCTATGCCCGCGAAGGCAAAGCCCCGTCTTGGGAATTGCAGTCTGCCTTCAACAAGTTCCGTAACTGGATCACAGACATCTACAAGAGCGTCAAGACTCTCCTTGGAGCGGACAATATTTCCCCGGCAGCAAGTGAGGTGTTTGACTCTCTTCTGGCAACACAGGAGGAAATAGACCTTTCCCAGCGCAGGGCCAATAGCGGATCTGTAATGGACTTGCTTGGTGACAGTGTAAGGCCAGAACTGCGAGACAAATACGCCAAAGCAGCACAGGCAGCTTATGACAATGCCAGCGCCGCTATTGCAAACCGCAGGCTTGTGGAACGCCGCCGGGTAGAGCGAGAATTTAAGGCTGCGGCAACCGAGAGCGTGAACTCTTCCCCTGTCCACACCATGCTGCAAGCCCTGCGCATTGAAGGTATTGATTTTGACGCGCTGAAACAGGCCATATCTGAAGACGTTGCCTATAAGCTGAGGGACAAGTGGAAAGGCAACCGCTGGGAAGGAAAAGCCCTTATTCGCCCTGGCGGCAAACTTGACCTGCTGGACGTGGCGGCACGGTTCAATGAGGATACAGTACAGGGATTGGCCGCCAAACTGATGGAAACACCCACCAAACGCGAAGCCATTTCGGCAGAGGTTCAGCAGCAGTTGCAGACGTGGGAGCGCGATTTTGACGCCGAGGTGGAATACACCAGCGCAATGGATCAGGCCATGGCCATTGAAATGGAAGCCATCACCGGCAATAAGCAGCCAAGTCCGGCAGCGCTCCGGCGCGAGGTCGATCTTTTGGTGGGGGCGAAGAAGCTCAAGGACGTTGACGCGCAATACAAAGCGCTCATGGCAAGACTACAGAGTGAGGCACGCGGTGCCCGCAAGGCATGGGTAGAGGCAAAAAAAGAATCCCGCGAGAATATGGCCGATATGAGGTCTGAATTCCGCGCGAAGATTGCCGGAATGCGGGAGCAGGAACGCATACGCCGGGCAGCGCTCGGAGCAGCCTATCGCACTCGCATGGAGCGGGACAACATCGTTTCGCAGCTTCGCAAAGTCGCCAACAGCAAAACCATCAACGACGCATATCAGCAGCAGATATTGCGAATCATCTCAAGCTGGAAAGGACTTGGCACTGAAAGTATGGCCCCCCGTGATGTGCAGGCCATGCCCAGTCTTTCAGACTTCATGCAAAGCAACGTGTCGCTTTTTGAGGAACCTTCTACGCTTGCCCCTGATTGGCTTCTTTCTGGCGCAACGGGTCGCGCTGGTGATCTCAGTATCACGCAGTTGCGCGACCTGCACAGCCTGGTCAAAGAACTCGCGCACATGGGTCGCATCCATGATCGCATGCTGGCCAGCCGGGAGAAGTCCCGCATCTCTGTTGTAGCAAGCAATTGTGCGCAGCAGATGGGAAAACTTTCCCAGCGCAGATTCCTTTCTGATCGGGAAGGAGTCTTGGGAACAATCCAAGGGGCCTTGCGCAAAGGGCTTTCTTCGCTCACCAGCGTGCGCTTTCTGGCCCGCGCGCTTGATGGATTCACAGACAACGGTGTTAACCATGATGCATGGCTGAACCCTTTGCAGCAGGCCCAGACCGATGAGTTAAAACTGCGCCGCCAGATGGGCGACCTCCTGCGCGAAGCCCTTTCCCCAATTGTTCAGGCCGGCAGAATGACCAAGGCCTTCACCATGGACGGCGTTGCGCTGCAAAAAGATGTTGCCCGCTTGTGGAAAGGCATGTGGGACATGGACAAGGTTTACTCTGTGGCCATGAACATGGGAAACGCCGGGAACATTAAGGCGCTCATGCGCGGCTATGGCTGGACAGAACAGGATCTGCACGCCATCACGTCCAGAATGACTGAAGCGGAATGGCGGGCAGTTGAAAAAACGTGGGATGCCATCGATACACTCTATCCGCGCCTGAATGAAGTATATCAGGCAATGAAGGGCGTTCCCCTGCCAAAGGTTGAAGCTCAAGAGCTTACGGTTGCGACGGCAGACGGGAAAACAATCACGCTCAAGGGCGGCTATTATCCGCTCATTTTTGATCATCGCCTGAGTGGCAAGGCCGCAGAACTGACCTCAGCAGACCAGATGCTTAACGGCATGGAAGCTGTGTTGCGCAGCCCGAACCCTAAAAGCGGCATGACCAAGGCACGCCAGGGGGGCACGTTGCCGCCCCGGCTTTCGCTGGATGTGATCGACCAGCATGTGAATGACACAACCCATTACGTTACCCACGTTTTGCCACTGCGCGACACCATGCGCCTTTTCAACAATGCCGACTTTAAGGAGGCTTTTGCAGGGGCAGCAGGGCAGGAAAACTATTCGCAGCTTCTTCCATGGTTGCGTGGCATTGCGCGCCCAGGCGGGGAGCAAGCAACAGGGATGCTGGCTGTCATGGATTGGCTTGCCCGGCGCGGCACCATGTATGCCCTTGGGGCAAATATGAAGTCTGCCCTCTTGCAGCTTACCAGTGTTGGAAACTCTTGGGGTGAGGTCGGCGCGGGGAACTTTTTCAAAGCCTCGGCCACCATCCTTTCATCCCCGTTGCAGTCCTGGCAGACGATCCGCGAAAAGTCTGCATACATGCAGCAACGCGCCATGCTTATGGACGATACCTTGCGGCGCGAGTATGAGCGCATGCGGAACAATGGCGTGGGCGGCGTGCGCTTTATGGGGGCGCAATACGCGCTGGACACTGTGCAGCGGGCGCAATTCGCGCTTATATCTTCACTGGATGCCGCTGTTGCTTACCCCACATGGCTTGCGGCCTACGACAAGGCCATTGCCAGCGGGCTTGAGGAAAGCGTAGCCATTGCGCGGGCAGACGGGGCGGTTGTTGCGGCACAGGGCGGCGGCGGTGCGCTGGATACACCATCTGTAATGCGGCAAGCCGGGCTTATGCGGATGCTCTGCCCTTTCATGAGCTTTGCCCTTTCTGACTTCAACCGCAAAATGGAACAGGTGCGAGGGCTGACAGAGTGGGCCAGAACAGGAAACAGCAGCATGGCCCCGGCCAAGGCTTTTCAGGCTTTCGCATTCCAGTGGGTGATGCCCGTGGCTCTCTCTGCTCTGCTCGTTTCTCTGGGGCGTGATGATGATCTTCCAGACGAGGAAGACTACGCATGGGAAGCGGCGGGCTTTTTGAGTATGGGCATTCCCGTGGTGCGCGATATAACCAGAATGGCCGAAAGCCACTTTTCAAGCGACGGATTCAAGGGGGGGCGCACGCCGCTAATGCTGGCTGGGTTGGATAACGCTATTCGCGGTGCCGGGCATGCGGCAACGGCTCTGGAAGAAGATGATGACGATGCCACATATTTGGCACTCAAGGAAACTACAAACGCGGTAGGCTTTCTGCTGGGCCTTGGCACACCACAACTCTGGCGTACCATTGAAGGCTCAAATGCCTACTTTGTGGACGATGAGGGCGGCGTGTTGGCCCCGCTGTTGGGCAAGCCGAGAGCACGGAAAGATTAATCAGAATGGGCCGGGAAACCGGCCTTTAATTAATTTAAAAGGCTATCAACCGTATCTTTTCTCTCTTTGAGCCTCAAATCTATTTTAACTTCAGGAATCTTCCCTGTATTCAATTTCGAATTATTTGTGCCGCTATTGGTTTTTTCATAAGTCCTCTTTACTCTAGAGTACTCTTTTTCTATTTCAGGTGCAGTAATGTTATAATCTTTGCTCCACAGGACGACACCACTAATCATCATGGAAAATGTGTCTTTTATTTTATATATACTTGAATAGCTGTGAGCCTTGTTTATATACAATCCAACTCTATCAACATACTCATGCTTGTCAGCGCCGCCCCCTAATTTTGTATATATAGCAGCAGCTAGGTCGATATAATAATCCATATCTGATGAGTTGCCACGATTGTTCAATTTGTCAAAAAATGTAATTAAAAAAATGCATACAAGTGACTCGCCAGAAAATTTGTAAGAGATTACCGTATTGCAGTTATTTTCTCGTGTTATGATAAAATCTAAATTCACATTATTGTTTATAGTCCCTTTGGAAACTAATGCCTCCTTTAGAATTTCGCGTTTTCCTTTAATTAATCCAACTTCTGCTTTGGGCATTCTTACATGCCATGCGTTGTTTTCTTCTAACTTTTTGACCACAGAGTCTCGATCCATCCCCCATTTTGCCCCCAAGAAACATAATCCATCTTGATAAAAACCAATATCAGTAGATGAGCAACCATACCCGTTTTGAGGCGCATAAGCCGTGATTATGAGAATCAATAGGATTATTTTGACATGCTTAGTCATGTTCAATCACCTACCAGCTATGCCCTCTTGCCGCAAGGACGGTGGACTGGTAGGGGAATAGAAAAAAATATTTTCCTGGGCGGTGTCGGCATGGCAATAAAATTTACACCAGATGTAGGAACAATACTTCTTTGCGATTTTGGGAACGTGATTGAGCCTGAAATGTGCAAAAAAAGGCCTGTCGTTGTTTTGTCCTCGGTATCTCCTTGGCTTTGCATCGTTGTCCCACTTAGCACGACAGACCCTGAAGAGCAGATGCCTTGGCACTGCCTAGTCAACACGCCTAAAACATTGCCATATCCATATGACTCCAAAGTGCATTGGCTTAAACATGTGTCCTCGCCGCAATTTCTCCGAATTGCCTTGACACCGGCGACGACTAGCCCCATATTGAGGTTGTCAGCGCCCACCATTATTGGTGTGGCCTAAGTCCTTGGGGTTCGTCCGCAAGGCCGCTGTGGATAGGAGATTGCAATCCGCCAAAGTGTCTGCTGGAAGGCTGTCACCAGCAACATTTTTGCTATCGGGCCGCCTCGCGCGGCCCTTTCTTTTTCCCCAGCCCGCCTTATCCTCTCCCTATGCCTACCCTCTTTGACCCACTCGCCTACCTCGCCACCCTTGGCGCATATGCCAAGGTGTCTTTGGACGCGGACGGAGAACGATATATCACGTTGGACTTCAAGCGCGGGATCAAGAGCAAGGTACAATTGCAGGCCAAGGCCATCGCCAAGCGATATGAGCGCCTGCTGTTGATGCAACTTGACGTGCCCATGGGCACAATGCCGCGCACCATTCAGCAGCTCGTGGCCGCCGGGCGCGTCAGGGTCGAGGGCAGGAAGTTCAAAAAGGTGGAATAAAAAAGCCGCCCATTTCTGAGCGGCCTAGGCATCTTATTTTACTTGCTTCCCTGTAACTGGCGAAGGCACAGGCGCGGCTGGTGCGATAGATCCAGTGCACTGATACTGAATTTCGGCTTGCATTTGATAGCAAATCGGCCCGTATCCAGTGTACTGCAAATTTGTACAATGCTGGTTAATGCTGCCGAAAGCCTCGGCATCTTCGTATCCCCAAGTGCGGCATTTTTGCGCGGCCAAAGAATCTGCTTGTTGCCTACTCGTTTCAGGCTGTTCGGTGTTTGGGTTCCAGCTCACGCCAAGTTTTACGGTTGCATCGCTCTTGCTCCCTCCCATTGCAAACCAATCCTTGTGCACGGGCTTAGCACACCCGATCAGAGCAGCAAAAATTATCCCCATAATAAAAATTGCAACTTTGTTCCTCATAACCGTTCCCCTTTAAATAGTTATTTGACTCCTACGGCTTCTTCGTCCCCTTTTTCCCCGTATAGGGGTTTGTGTTTCCCTTAGTCGAATAATTGTCCATCTTGGTATTGTTGGGGGCAGTGCGCTTGTGTGGGGCAACATATGTGCCGCTCTTTTTGGTGTAGCCTTTAACGCTTGTTGATCCCCTGGCGCTGGCATCCGTAACAATCAAGCATGGGGCAAAGGCCAGAGAAAACGCAATCAAAGCAAAAATGATCCTTTTCATGCTCCCTCCCAATGGTTTATTGATTGTCGAACATGCACTTCGACAACAATGTTTTCAACCTAGTATTGGGATAGAAAAGGACATGTTATGGGCCTGAAAAAAATTACACTCTTCCTTGGTTTGTTCCTTCTCCTCGCTGCCCCAGCTTTTGCCGACACCGCCGCGCCTCAGCCTATCATCTCCGACCTATGCGCCACCACGGCCCAGCCTGACTACTTGCCCGGCATCCTAGAGGCTGCCCGTGGCTGCTGCTCACATCACGGCGGTATGTCAGGCCAGTGCAGCAATGGCCGCGTTGTGTGCCGTGACGGCACGCTCAGCCCGTCGTGCAAATGCCGTGCGGATTCCGAGACACAAGGAGATAAAGGCTAATGCGCAAATTCCTGCTTTCCTTCCTTCTGACCGCCCTCCTGCTCCCTGCTCTGGCCATGGCCGCAGGCAACACGACCAACGACAGTTTTTCGCGCTCAAAAAAAATGTTGTCACAGGTCTACGCCGACCACCGCGTTACCTTTTACTGCGGGGCAGAGTATGACGCTCAGGGCAACATTACACTGCCGGATGGCTTCGAGACGCCCAAGCACGAACGGCGTGCAGACAAGATCGAATGGGAACATGTCTTGCCCGCTGAAAACTTCGGCCAGACGTTCCCAGAATGGCGCGACGGTGCGTCCGAGTGTGTGGACAACCGGGGCAAAGAATTCAAAGGCCGCAAATGCGCCGAGAAGGTCAACCCAGAATACCGCCTGATGCAGGCCGATATGTACAACCTGTATCCGGCCATCGGCGCGGTTAACGCCATGCGCTCGAATTACAATTACGCCATATTGGCAGGCGAACAGCCAACCTTCGGCGCATGCGAAATGAAGATCGCAGACCGCAAGGCCGAGCCCCCGGCGCGCGCCCGTGGACAGATCGCCCGCACATATTTTTACATGGCAGACTCCTACGGCCCGCGCTACCACATGAGCCGCCAACAAGAGCAGCTTATGCAGGCCTGGGACAAGCAGTATCCCGTGGACGCGTGGGAGTGCACCCGCGCCAAGCGCATTGAAGCCCTACAAGGCAACGAGAACAGGTTTGTTAAGCAGCCGTGTCTGGCCGCCGGACTGTGGTAATCCTACCTAGTCCATAGAGTACCGACATGCGGAAGCAACCGCATGAGTAGTTGCAGACCCTCCTTTGCAGCCTGCTCATAATCGTGTGTGTAAAGAGCCAAAACAAAATGACTAAAATGATAACCAATCCAAAACCATCCCAGCGCAGTACGCAAAAACTTTCGCATACATATTCCTCCTAATATATTTGCGAAAGCGTAACCTTGATTTTCTCACCCCATAGAGACTTGCCGCAATACATGGGTATAAGACGGCGCTAATGGATCTTGACAAAGTATTTTAAGCTTGGAGATTTACCCAGAACCGGGCGAGGTGGGATTGAAGGCGGGAAAAGTGTGTGGGCCTGTGTGTGGGACTTGGTGTTAAAGTGTGGGCTTAAAATGAACTTAACGGAAGATTAAACCGTTGATTTTAAAGCCTATGCGCTGGGGCTTTGTTCTCGTGCGGGTTCGAGTCCCGCCCTCGGCACCATGAAAACACTTTTAATGAATTACAATAAATTCATTAAGTTTAAAAAACCGCTCCAGTCCTTGAGATTGGAGCGGTTTTTATTTCATTTACTTCCGCTAACAACCACCTGTGTTGGTTATATTGTTGGTCTTGAGACACCAGTGCTGCCACAAAACCAACAAAAAACCGCAAAACAGCACACAGGCACATTTTTCAGACTTGTCTACATCCCTTCTGAATAAAACAAAGTACAACACGTACCTGTTCGTGCATTAAAAAAAGCAAGGCGAAAGAAGGACAACTTGATCAACAATGGATCGAAACAGAAAGAGACCTCAAAGCCTTAATGAAGGCAAACTTACACTTGCCTCCGCAGAGGCATTTTGTCGAATAGCCCACTTTCGATTGTTTGACGGATGCAACAAACGTATTGGGGTAAGGCCAGGGGCAAGGGTGTCATCTTCATCTAGGATAAAAAAGAGCAGTGGGCATAATTGATGCAAAGAACACGATCAAAATGAATGGTCAGTCAGCACTTCAACTGACCGACACGCAGAAGTTGTGTTTACGTTGACACATGAACTGAAATTTGAGGGTTCACGCTAAAAGAACAGCGTTTTAGGTGTTTCACGCCTACAGTGCGAATTATGTAAAGAATTCATTGAGGCTGCCACAGTCTGGCAACAGCAAACGCTTTTTCTCCAGGCAAAACGGCAAAACCCATAGGCGAAGGCCTGCGGGCCGCACGAATTCAAATTTTGGCAGCGCCCGATCAAACTCGCCTGTCTTTGGATAAATCAGCACCACGCTGCCCTCGCCGTCCAGATAGTTCTGACCGTAGGCATATAGTTGATAAAAATCAGACTGGGCTATCCCGTATTTTTCATAGCTGTTGCACTGGCTGGAATAGATCAGCTTCCATTTTGTATCCAGAACCAGACGGTTTTTCCTTGATTCCAGCACGAGCAAATCGGGTTTAAGCCCAAACCAGTCCTGCTCACCATGCCTGACCAGATGCCTCGATTTCTCCTGTTCATGTAAGTAAAACGAAGGCTTGAGCTGCCGACCAAGATGCCGTGCAACAAAGGCCTCGAACACTTCTTCCATGGGAAACAGCAGCGAAGGAGCACAATGACGGCCTGTGCTCGTAAGCGGTGATTCGTCGCGCAAGATCAGGCGGGCCCAGGCCAGAGCCGCCTCATAATGCGCCATGCAGCGATCGTGGCGCACAAGGGTAAAATCCACCACAGGATCAACGGATGCAGGCACTTCGGCAAAAACAAAGCCCAGCTCCCGCGCCAGCTGATGATTACTCTGCGAGGTTGTCCAGACGAGAACCCGCCGAAGCGCCGCATGCAGCAAGCGGTTTTCAGGCCGGTTGGAAGAAAATTCGTCTGCCGCAGTAAAAAAACGATCGCGCCGACACAGATTCTGGCGCAAGTGCGAAGCCATTTGCAGCTTGCCCCGCAAGGCAAAGCGGTTCTCCTGCTCCTGTCTGTAATCGCTCTGCAAGCCGCGTTTTACAATGCGTTCAACTGCGTGCAAAAATTCGCCAATAAATATCTCCAGCAGGGGCATGTTGGTGGCGGCCAGATGGGCGCTGGCAGTCTGGATATGGCGAAACTCCCCAAGGCAACGCAGCATGTCGATAAGCAGGGTGCGGGCCTCGGCATCGCCGCCCATGGCCTTGGCGACCTTGGGCAGCACCTCAATCTGATACCCGCAAGGGGCGCGAACAACGCCAACAAAGCTGTTCACCTTTACCGCAGGCCGCCCGTGCGCCTGAGCAAGACGCAGCCAGGTAGCCCCGCCCAGCTCGGCAAAGCGCAACGCCTCGCCTGCCAGCCAGTCAAACACCTTTTCCGGCACTGGTTGCAGCCCGGCCATCGCTGCATCGCCGGGCCGCTCGGCTACCAATGCGTCAAATTCATAAACCGTGCATCGTGTCATTCGCTGTCCGTCAAGCCTAAGGCTGATAAATGCCGATATATGCCTGCGGATTGGCAAAGGCTGCGGGCTGCACAGTATAACGCCTCTTTATGGTGTAACTTTCCAGCCCATGACCGTTGCCAAACAGGGAGCTCAAATCTTGGTTAGCATCACTTTCGGCAATAAACTGGTCATTCACATCATTCTTTTGATTGTCGCCCAGCACAAGGCGAATTTTTCGCCAGTCTTCAAAGAAATATTCTTCGAGCAGCGGAATAACACGGTTGCGGAATATACCTGCCAACATGTCAAAGAGTTTATCCTCATTCTGCTCTTTTTTCAGCAGTGTAAAATATGCGTGACCAATGCAGTGATCTCTGTCGTAGAGCACTTCGATGCGTTCATTAATGCGCATCAGCATCTGGCGCACATCAATATCTCCAGCACTTGTCTTTACAATCAGGCCCGCAAGCGGCGGATCATCTGATTCTCCAGCATCTTTCACCGCACGCACATCGGGCAGCAGCGGAACAAATTCAAAGCGGCGGCGCAGTGCAGTATCTAGCAGGGCCAGCGACCGATCTGCGGTATTCATGGTGCCGATGATATCCACGTTTGCAGGAACGGAAAATTTTTCGCCAGAATAGGCCAGGGCAAGCTCCAGTGGGGGCTTAGCTCCCTTATCCAGCGGGGCGCGCTTGTCTGGCTCGATCAGCGTGATAAGTTCACCAAAAATTTTGCTGATATTGCCCCGGTTGATTTCGTCAATCACCATGGCAAAACGCTGGCCAGGGGCCTGCCGCGCCTTGTGGCACAGCTCCTTGAACACCCCGGCACGAATTTCATACGCAACATCATCTGTTTCGCCATCGCCGTTCAAAACAGGGCGCAGGCCTTCAACAAATTCTTCGTAGCCGTATGACTGATGAAAGGTCACAATGCTGTACCGCTGCACGGTGGCGTCAACTGCTGGGCCGGCTTTGAACTGGTCAACCAGGTCAATAATGTCAGAGCACACATCCTGCCAGTCACCGGCAAATTCCCACACAGAATCGGCAGCCTTGTCAAAAATTGCCGGATTCATCCTTTTTTTTGTATTTACCGTTGTTGATGATTCAACCGTGTGCGATTGCAGCGTATCCCATAGCGTGGTTCTTATTCCACCAACGCTGTTTTTTGATGCGGCAATGGCCTGAATGAAAGGATGCTTGGCGATTTCAGGAACCTTTGCCTCCGTGCCAAGATCATACAGAGCGGCTGCTACACCCTCCCACCACTTCAGCCCAGCGATCTTGTCGGCGAAAAACTGGCTGCGCCACTCCTCTGGTGTAATGGACGCAGATTCTGACTTATAGTTTTTTTCGAGCAACTGCATCAAGGTATAGGTTTTGCCTGTACCTGGGGGGCCGTAATAGATGCGGTTAAATCCGAGTACTGTGGGTTTGCTGTTCATGTTTATCTCAGCTCCATTGTCAGCAGGCGTTGGCGCTGCCTCTTCACACTCTGATTCGTCAAACTCGCCCGCCCACACGGCCAGCTCCGCCAGATCCGTTTCAAAATAGGGCTTGAGCAAGGTTGCTTCAAAAAGCGCCAGATCTTCAGGCCCCACTCGCCAGAAGATAGAATTTTCTCTTGGCGACCATTTTTTGTTGTTGGCGGCATAGCTGTCATTTTTCACAGCATCTTTAAAAACACGGTAACTGCGCTGCACCCAGCCTTCTCCTTTATCGGTGCAAGGCGATACATTAGATGTAAACTGCCCAATACATATCGGGCTATTGCCTTGGCAAAGAAAAAACAAAGTACCAATTGGAGCTTTAATGAATTTAGTGCCTTGATTGTTCGTTGCATTTTCGTCTATTACCGCCAACTTATCTTTTAGATACCGCTGTCGTAGTTCTGGTTGTTCTTTGAAATCTGAATTGCCGTGCAAGTGCTTCCAGATCACCAGATTCTTCTGGCTCCAGTCCTCCCAGACCTTATATCCGTATTCCAGAATACCCATACCAGCAGGCATTTTGGCAAGCGTAGCCTTTTGCAGTGCGCCCATGCTCAGCTTTTCACTTTCACCCAGATGGACAGCCAACATTGATTTTTTAAAAATATTTACGATTTTAGGCTGTTTCGGATTCTGATAGTGAAAGGCAATTTTCCACTTAAAGAATTCCCATAAAGGCTGCTCGTAGGTGTCTATGGAATCCAGATCGCCCTCTGCGGCCCACGTTGCAATCTTGACAACATGATCCCGCACACTTTTGAAGGCCAGCTCTGCCGTTTTGCCCAACTTGGCGTTCCAGCCGTAATCGTCTGAATAACCATGTAACGCAGTTGTTTTCTTGGCATCCGTAGCTTTTCGGGAATACACGCCAAATTTGAAGGCATTGCCCCCCCAAATGCTGCCCATTTTATCCAGGCGGGCCTCAAGCCAGTAGGTAAAAGTATCTGTCGATCCTGCCTTGATGTACTCATCCAGCGTCATGGTTGCCAGGCGCGAAATCGGCCAAAGGCGAATAAATTTATCCCAAAGTTCATACTGCTCAGCAAAACTAATCATAACGGCAGCCTCTTACGTAATATTTCCACCAAGCCGCAAAAATATTCCCTGCGGCCCGCAATTTCAAAACAACGCATGGCGAGCAAAACTGAATTTACAGGCCGTGCCGGGGCGCAACCGGCCACGGCGCAAACCACCAGCAAAATATTTATGTCTTTTATTTTAATCACAAAGCTGTGTAAAGATAATTCGATAATCCCGCCGCAGATCACTGGCGCGGCTTTGTACCATACGGCTGCCCGCAAACGCCTTGGCCTATCCGCCGCTTTGACAGAGCAAGACCTAACAGCTAGACATTATTCACTGAGCCCCAAGCCGATTGGTGCGGGGCAAGCACATGCCCAAAGGATACCGCAGCACATGTTTCAGCAAGCCTTCAATAACATAGACAATCTGCTTCGCAACGAGGCAGGCTGCTCCACAGAACTGGACTACACAGAGCAGACCTCGTGGCTACTTTTTCTCAAATACCTTGATGATCTTGAGCACGATAAGGCCATGGAAGCCGAGCTGTACAGCAAGCCCTACAGCTTTATTCTTGATGCCCCCTACCGCTGGGAAACATGGGCCGCACCCAAAAACGCCGCAGGCGAGATTGACCACAACACCGCCATGACAGGCGACGACATGCGCGACTTTGTGGAGCACAAGCTTTTTCCCTACCTGCGGGGATTCAAGCTGCGGGCCAGCAGCCCGCACACCATAGAATACAAGATTGGCGAAATTTTTAGCGAGATCAAAAACAAGATTCAGAGCGGCTACAATCTGCGCGAAATGGTGGAAGAAATAGACGGCCTGCGCTTTCGCTCTCAGGCAGAGAAGCACGAGCTTTCCGTACTATACGAAGAAAAAATCAAGCGCATGGGCAATGCCGGGCGCAACGGCGGCGAATACTACACGCCCCGACCGCTCATCCGCGCCATTATCAAAGTAGTTCAGCCCAAGATTGGCGAGAGCATCTATGACGGCGCTGCGGGTTCGGCGGGCTTTTTGTGCGAGGCCTACGAATATCTGCGCCCACGGGCCAGCAAGGCGGCAGACCTGCAAACGCTTCAGAGCCGCACCTTTTTTGCCAAAGAGAAAAAGAGCCTCGCCTACGTTATTGGTATTATGAACATGATTCTGCACGGCATTGAAGCACCCAACATCATTCACACCAATACCCTGTCAGAAAACCTGGCTGATATTCAGGAAAAAGACCGCTACAACATTGTGCTGGCCAATCCCCCCTTTGGCGGCGGCGAGCGCAAAGAGGTGCAGCAGAACTTTCCCGTCAAAAGCAAGGAAACCGCCTTTCTGTTTCTGCAACACTTTATCAAAATTCTCAAAGCCGGGGGCCGCGCGGGCATTGTTATCAAAAACACCTTTCTGTCCAATACAGACAATGCCTCGGTAAGCCTGCGCAAGCTGTTGCTAGAGAGCTGCAACCTGCACACGGTGTTGGACATGCCGGGCGGCACGTTTCAGGGTGCGGGCGTAAAAACCGTGGTGCTCTTTTTTGAGAAGGGCGCGCCCACGCGCAACATATGGTATTATCAGCTCAACCCTGGCCGCAACCTGGGCAAGACCAACCCGCTGAACGATGACGACCTTGCGGATTTTGTAACCCAACAGCAAAGCTTTGCCGACAGCCCGCAATCGTGGTCTGTGGATGCGGCAAGTATAGACCAGACCAGCTTTGACCTATCTGTAAAAAACCCCAGCAGCAATGATGCCGTGCAACTGCGCAGCCCGCAGGAAATTATAGACGAAATTGCCGCGCTGG
The DNA here is from genome assembly GCF_902477725.1 of uncultured Desulfovibrio sp. Taxonomy (NCBI): domain Bacteria; kingdom Pseudomonadati; phylum Thermodesulfobacteriota; class Desulfovibrionia; order Desulfovibrionales; family Desulfovibrionaceae; genus Desulfovibrio; species uncultured Desulfovibrio sp. The sequence continues at coordinate 101,648 of NZ_CABSIF010000010.1, forward strand.
ATGCGGAAGGCGCGGAAGTGCTGACGAATATCAGGGGGCTGCTGTGAGAGAGGGGTGGAAAGAAATAACACTTGATAGAGCATGCACCATTATAACTGGGCTCTGGAAAGGCAAGAAGCCGCCATTTGTAAATGTTGGCGTAATAAGAAATACTAATTTTTCAGTTGATGCCCAAATAGATAGATCTGATATTGCATCTATTAACGTTGAACAAAATAAATTTAACAAAAGGCGCCTGCTATTCGGAGATATTATAGTTGAAAAATCTGGTGGCGGGCCCAAACAACCAGTTGGGAGAGTTGCCCTCTTTGACATGCGAGATGGCTTATTTTCATTAAGTAATTTTACAGCAGCGCTTCGCGTCAAAACTCCTTCAGAATTAGACTTCCGCTTCCTGCATAAATTTTTACATTTTGCCTATTTGTCAGGAGTGACTGAGCATATGCAAAGCCACTCTACAGGGATTCGGAATTTAAACAGCAAGGCTTATAAAGCAATTACCATCCCACTCCCCCCTCTTCCAGAACAGCAACGCATCGTTGCCATTCTCGATGAGGCCTTTGAGGGCATTGCCAAGGCCAAGGCCAACGCAGAACAGAATCTCAAGAACGCGCGGGAATTGTTTGAGAGCCATTTGCAGATGGTATTTTCTCAGCGCGGCGAGGGGTGGACAGAAACGAACATAGCATCCGAAGTTGACCTCCTTGCTGGATTCGCATTCAAAAGTTCCCAATATACTGAATCGACTGATAGTATTCGGCTGCTTCGGGGGGATAACATAATACCTGGTAGCATCCGATGGGACGATGTTAAATTTTGGTCAGCTTCAGATACGGCAGACTATGAGCGATACCAACTCAAGGTTGACGATGTGGTTCTTGCTATGGATCGCCCATGGATCAAAGATGGACTTAAACGTGCGCTAATTGCCGATAAAGATATACCCTGCCTTCAAGTTCAACGAACAGCCCGTTTGCGCAGCAATGGTCATATACATAAGCATTTTTTATACTACCTCATTAGTTCAAGGGCATTTATTAAGCACATACTGGGAAGCCAAACAGGTATTGGGGTTCCACATATTAGCGGGAAACAAATAGGCAACTTTAAATTTTCTATGCCAAAATTTGACGAACAAAAACATATTGTTAAACAATTACACAACTTTCATTCAGCAATTCAGCGCCTCGAATCCATCTATCAGCGCAAAATCGCCGCACTGGACGAACTGAAAAAATCGCTGCTGCACAAGGCCTTTTCTGGCGAATTATAGGAGCCTGCGCATGAACGAAGCCGAAACCCGCGCCGAACATATAGACCCAGCCCTCAAGGCCGCTGGCTGGGGCGTGGTAGAGGGCAGCCGTGTGTACCGCGAGCATATCACGCCCGGCAGATTGCAGGGCGCGGGCGTGCGCACCAAGCCGGAGATTGCGGATTATGTGCTGTTTTACCGCAACCGCAAGCTGGCTGTCATAGAGGCCAAAAAATGGAGCCTGCCCTACACCGAGGGCGTGGCCCAGGCCAAGCGCTACGCGCACAAGCTGGCTGTGCGCTTTGCCTACTCCACCAACGGGCAGGCCATTTACGGCATAGACATGGAAACCGGGGCCGAGGGTGATGTACCCGCCTTTTCCGGCCCGGAAGAACTGTGGAACAAAACCTTTGCCCTCCAAAATATCTGGCGCAACCGCTTTGCCCAGATCCCTTTTGAGGACAAGGGCGGCTACTTTGGCGCGCGCTATTATCAGGATATAGCCATCAACCGGGTGCTGGAGGCCATTGCCGAGGACAAGCGACGCATATTGCTTACGCTTGCCACCGGCACGGGCAAAACCTTTATTGCCTTTCAGCTTGCGTGGAAGCTCTTTCACAGCCGCTGGAACCTTGTGGACTGGCACAGGGATGGCGATCCCGCGCGCCGCCCGCGCATTCTGTTTCTGGCCGACCGCAATATTCTGGCCGATCAGGCCTACAACGCCTTTTCCGCCTTTGAGGATTCCACCCCCGGTGCTCTGCTGCGCATTGACCCAGAGAGCATTCGCAAAAAGGGCAAAGTGCCAAAAAACGGCAGCATCTTTTTTACTATTTTTCAAACATTCATGTGCGGGCCGGGCGACACCCCCTACTTTGGCGAATATCCGCCAGATTTTTTTGACCTTATCATTATTGACGAATGCCACCGGGGTGGCGCGACTGATGAAAGTCAGTGGCGCAGCATACTCAATTACTTTGCCCCTGCCGTGCAGCTTGGCCTTACCGCCACGCCCAAGCGCAAGGGTAATGCCGATACTTACGCCTACTTTGGCGAACCCGTGTATGTGTATTCTCTCAAGGAGGGCATTAACGATGGCTTCCTTACGCCCTTCAAGGTAAGGCAGTTTGCCACAACTATTGACGACTACACATATACCCCGGACGACCAGATCATTGAAGGCGAGGTGGTGGAAGGCAAGCGCTATACAGAAAACGAGTTTAACAAAAGCATCATCATTCCCGAACGCGAGCGTTACAGGGTGGGGCTTTTTATGGACAGCATTAACCAGCAGGAAAAATCGCTGGTGTTTTGCGCCACTCAGGAACACGCGCTCATGGTGCGCGACCTCGTTAACCAGAAAAAAACCAACAAAGATCCCGATTACTGTGTGCGCGTGACTGCCAATGATGGACCGGCGGGCGACCAGTTTTTGCGGGAGTTTCAGGATAACGACAAAACCATTCCCACCATACTTACCACCTCGCAAAAGCTCTCTACCGGCGTGGATGCGCGTAATGTTCGCAATATTATTCTGATGAGGCCGGTCAATTCCATGATCGAGTTCAAGCAGATCATCGGGCGCGGCACGCGGCTTTTTGACGGCAAGGACTACTTTACCATTTACGATTTTGTAAAGGCCCATCACCATTTCAGCGATCCGGAGTGGGACGGCGAACCAGAAGAACCGGTAACTCCACAACCAAAGCCGGAGGACACGGGCGGAGGCAAGCCCATGCCGCCAGACGGCAACCCAGAGCCGGATGGCACCCCTGGGCCAGATCGCCCTGTGCGCCTTAAAATAAAGCTGGCCGATGGCAAGGAGCGTGAGTTGCAGCACATGTCTGCCACCGCATTCTGGAGCCCGGACGGCAAGCCCATGTCTGCCGCGCAGTTTCTGGAAAGCCTGTACGGCGCACTGCCAGAGTTTTTTAAGGATGAAGACGAGCTGCGGGCCATTTGGAGCCAGCCCGATTCACGCAGGGCGCTGTTGCAGGGCCTAGCCGACAAAGGCTTTGGCAAGGGCGAACTGGCAGAAATGCAAAAGGTTATTGACGCCGAAAACAGCGACCTGTTTGACGTGCTGGCCTATGTTGCCTTTGCCCTACGCCGTTATACCCGACAGGAGCGCGCAGACAAGGCGCAGCCAGAGATTAGGGCCCACTATAGCGACAGACAGCAGGCATTTCTCGAATTTGTGCTTTCGCAGTATGTAAAAGAAGGCGTGGACGAACTGGATATGGAAAAACTGCCAGCACTGCTTCGTCTACACTATGGCGGCCTGCCAGATGCATTACCCCACCTTGGCAGCATGCAGCAGATCAAGGGCCTGTTTGTGGGCTTTCAGCGTCATGTGTACGAAGATAAAATTTAGGGCGGTACAACCTTGCCAGTGGGCAGCGGAATGCGCCAAGCCCTGATTATATAGAAATTCTTTACATACAGGATTGATTTGTTTTGTGTTGCAGGCTGCCACAGAAGCGGGGCACTTTTGCGGACTAGTCAACGGCAAAGCTAAGGTGGACAATTTTATGTGCTGTGCCGCCTTTAGGACTACTAGTTAGAGGAGTGTCCAGTCTAAATCAGGGCTACTCCATTTAGAGCTTTCGTCTTTAAGTCCTATTGACTTTTGGGTTGCGATCCCAACAGAGATCTGTATGCGATGCTGGCTTTACGCATAAGAATGAGCAGTTCTTCGTTAATTTCTCCATTTTGCACACTTCCTATGTCGCGCTGGAATGTCTTCACGGCATCTGCAGTCCTGCGTCCATAGCCACCATCCACTGGCCCAGGATCGTATCCTAATTCTGTAAGTAGCTGTTGAGCCTCTTTAATCTGCTGGGCTGCGCCCTTATTTCGCGTAAGATTGTTAGACTGGCCTGCTGATGAAGATGGGTTAGAACGGTTATCCATCTGTCTAGCTTCACGAATGGCCTCAGCAACAATCTGTGCTCGGTAAACTTCAACTTCTCGTTCTGCTTGCGACCGTGAGCCCTTACGATATTGGAAGCTTCCACAGCGGCTGTTATAATCTTGCACGATTAAATTAAATTTTTCAATTCCATCATTAGATGTTATGCCACCGCGCATTGCTTCGATACGAATTGAGTGCTTAATGCACCAACGGATTTCTGCTACGGACAGCACGTTGTTGGTACCGGGTGATGGCTTAGTATATTCCAGTGCTGCGGTTGAGGGTGTATTTTGCGGTTTTCCTTGGGAAGCCGGAGACGGCTGAGAAGAGCTATAGCTTGGCGAGGGAGTTTGTGGACTGTATGAGGGGGGCTTATTGCTCTTGCTGTTTAAGACGCAGATTAGAAGGACAATAGCAATAGCAATAACTACCCATTTGCCACCAGTCCATTCATTGCCACTACTAGAACTTACGGCAATAGGTTGGGAAGCGTTGCCAGGTTTTGCACCTGTAGATGCGGTCTCATCCTGATTTTGGCTTGCTGTGGTGGCCAGGTGAGGAGTTGAATTTCTTGATTCTGGTATTATGATCGCATCAAGACCATGTAACTCAGACGCCAAGCCTGAAAGAGCAGAAAATCCCTTAGGGGTATCATTAGAACCAGACATGGATATTGCTTCCTTCAGTTTTGCTTATAACCATCCTGCCGCCCCTTTTATGTGAGCGTAAATCTTTAACGCAATGCGAATATTACCAACGTAAATGGATTAGCTCTACAATTTACTGTATTGTTATTAGAACTTTTTGACAAATCAATGTATAGCATGGTGCCTTGTAGCTGAGCATTCAGTGCGGGGCAAGCTATTTAGCAAAGATACAGCTCAGCCGGTCCCCACCTTTTTTCCAAAGCGTTCGAATTGCAGCTTCTAAAACGTGGATATTATCTTCCTTGATGTAAGAAAATTCCATAGATAATCCTTTATCTTCACGCTTTCCTATGCAAAAAACTCCCGGACCATTCCAAATTACGAGCTCACTCCAACGGCAAAAAACATGCTCTGTGTTGGAAAAAAAACTTTTGCGTTCCAGCTCCATCCCGTGATCACTCAATACTGCGGATCCAAACCTATATTTTTTACCTTCGCTTAACCCTTCCAAAAGCTCTATCAGTAATCGCACACCAACAGCACGCCACAGGCGATCTATAAAGTTGGAGTAGATGTTTTCATTTCGTAGTGAGACTGAGGAATTGCCAGAATTATTCCCAAAAACAACACTATACGTTGTCCCTGTGGGAATGCCGTTAACTGAATGCCGAGTCCCTCCCCAGCGAATCGTTGTAATTGAGTCGAGGCTCCAGCGGTAGCCTTTCCATTCGATCCCTTCGGGAGAAATGAGCAGCTTATCTTTAAATATTGCCCCGACTTCAGCTTCATAGCTAATTTCTTGCCGCCATTCTTCAGCCTTACCTTTCGCACTCTCTCGTGTGCGGATTTGCTGTTCCGCCAGCTCACTCAATGTGCATGCATCCTGCGCAGTACGTTCGGCAATTTCACCAACTTCAGCAAATACATCTTGAAGCATATTTGTAAGTTGCTGCGAAAAATCGAGTTTGTCGTGCTCATTAAACATATGGATTGCCAACCCACGGACAAGATAGGCAATACGCTGGCTCGCTTCGTGACCAAGCCCTCGGCTTTTCGTGCTGACTTGAATTGGCTGGGCAATAATATCCCAATTTTTAACAACACATATTAGTTGGTCTACCAATGGGGCTAGCATGGAGTCAGGGCATTTTGCATCAACAGCTTCTCGTAATTTCTCCACAAGAATTTTTATATTAGATTCTTCTTTTTCAAAAAACTCCTGCGCTCCAACCTCATACAAATCAACAAGGTCGTCTATTAACGTCGGGCCATGTTCCAGACCATTATGCGTGGCTACGTCAATGACGTTAGTGACTGTTTTTACCAGTTCTTTTGGGGGAAGATTGTCGAGGGCGGATTTGATTGTGTTGCGATAATGGGCACGCCGCACCTGAATTTCAGCTTCAATAGTGGAGGTATCCGATACTTCGGGAAAACCAGCTGCGACCCTTTCTTCGTTGATGCTTGCGCATAATTCAATAAATTTTATATGCTCAAATGCACTCGCTAGTTCAAGAATCCATTTTGCAACAGCAGCGGCATTGCAGTCAGGCAAACGTATCAGCCCTGCTGCAAGCAGATTCGCCCGTGCAATAGCAGGCAGATTCTCGGCAGCGAGCAGCTCAGTTGGTGCGGAATTTAGAAGTGACAAAACCTCACCAGTTTTTTTGGGCCCAACACCAGGCAACCAGGCGATTTCAGCGGAAAGCCTTTTTCTTGGTGAGGTTAATTCAGAACGAGCGTTTGTGCACTCACTTGAGTCTTGTAAAAGACTATGCTCTTCAGCAAGCTCCAAGATCCTCATGCGGTTATCGCGAGGACTCGCAGTCAGGATATGAAAAGGATTTTGCAAAAGATCCATATCATTCTCCGGTTACTAGTCTTCCGAGAAGAACCCTATACGTTTACTTCTTTTTTTCTGGGTGTCAGGGAGACTATTTAAAGCTTCAATTAAGCTCTCTTGGTTGATAGCTGTTTTTCTGGCTTTGGCCGCAAGCCTTGCAGCCTCCCGTATAACAAATGCTGAATCAGAAAGGGCTTTGCCCGTTAAGGTGTCAAGAATCAGATCAACATTGAGGTCGCACGCCTTTGGTAATTGGCTTAAAAGTGAATCTATAAGCGAAGCAACCTCTTGTCGCGATGGCATGCCAACTTCGATAATGTGGTCAAAGCGTCCTCTACGCAGGATAGCGGGGTCAATTGACTCTATCATGTTGGTCATAGCAATAATTAACACTCTGTTTTTGATAGCATCCGGAATGCGCCGAAGGAATTCGGCAACTTCCTCTATGTGGTGGAGCCCTGTAGCGCTGCCAGACCGCCTGTCTGATAGAAAAGACTCCATTTCATCGATGACGATAACAGACGGGGCATTATCAATTGCCATGTCAAAAAGTTCTGAAATTTTTTTGCTGGTTTCGTGAATATAAGGACTACCAATACTGTTAGAATCAATAGAATAGCTTGGCCAAGCTATAAATTCAACAAGGCGCTCTACCGCGAAAGTTTTTCCACAACCTGGTGGTCCATGCAAAACTATTGCAGACGGGAAATTAATCCCCAACGCTTGGTAGTTTGATGTGTTGAAAATAATGTCAATGACATGCTCATTAAAAAAATTTTCAATTAGGGGACGCCCAGGAAGTCGGAATGTTCTAAGCTCAGCGGATTTATCTGAATTTTGTAGTTGATCACAAGAAGTAGCTATTCTTTTAGAAATAACGTCCGTTTCAACCCTAGTTTGAGGTGCTGATATGCGCATCGTTATCATGCTTGCGTCCGCAGGCACACTAAACCCTGCAGTTTTTATAACATCGGATACGTCGCCTGCCGATATTCTGCTTGTGAGGTTTACCAAACGCCTAAATGAAGAGGTAGAGATAACAACTCCACCTGTTAACCATGTGCCTAAAATGACGTCATCTTCAACCGGAGGCGTTGGTGTCCACGTTGGTAGGAGACGGGAGTACTGCTCTACATAAATGGCATCGTGCAGGGAGACGTCTGTGGATAGCTTTCGGGAAGCTTTTAGGGCAAGAGCAAAGGCTAAAGCGTCAACCTTACTTCCGGGAGGATTATCATTCTCAACAGGTGCAAGACGGTATTTTTTATTGCTAAGCATGTACTGAAGTATTTGACCTTCATACACAATTTCTGTGAAGAGAGATTCGGCAAGAAAGCCGATCTGATTCCACCTTCGTACTATCTGTGGGCGCGCAATCAGCATGTTATCAATGCCACTGGTATCTAAAATCTGCCAATCTTTACTAAAATGAAGTAGGGCGCAGGTTCTAGATCCATGGGACAGTTCATAGCCCTTCGGCAGCCACATGTTGCAAGACATAGACTATCCCCTAATAATATTGACGATGTCTAACATCTCATTGTCAGAAAACCCGCCGGTTTGGATCATAGCGAGTTGGGCGACAACCGTCCGAAGTTTTTCGATATCATCAGAACGCATGTACTGCGTGCCAATCTGGGCGAGTTCTTCAAAGCGATGCTTATCGGCAAAAAGTGATGGCGTTTTAGTCATATACTTAAAACGTTCAACTACAAACCAATCTTGCCGCCAAAGTATTTCAAAATTTTTGCCTTTCAGAGCATCAAGATGATACTCAAAGGCATTGTCGTTTTGTTCGATTGATCGCTGAGCTGTCTTTGCCAGGTTATCAAAAGCGGTGGCTTCTGCTGGGCGTGCAAATTGGCGTATGTGCGTAGTAAAGAAAGATACCACCCCATTGAGATCAATTTGCCTGATTTCTTTCAAATGCTCTTTTCTGACCTCTGAAAGGAGTTTTCTTGCTTCAAGAACCTTCTCCATAGCCTCCTGAGATTTTTCTGTTTCTGTTTCATCTGGGGCAAGGGAGATTGCAGGCTCAAGTTTTTGACGCGCTTGCTCGAGTTTGGGATCGTTAACTACTGAGCTGACTTCATCAATGCGATCCAGAGTTTTTTCTCCTTCCTGTGCAACCATGGCAGCGTATACAGTGTAGTTGGGCTGTCCCTCTAGGCGGGAATAAAAATTCTTGCCCGAGTGGAAAGTGCCGCCAATGCTAGGCACCGACACCTCAACATTGATGGTGCCAGAATCCAAAATTTCATATTCGCACACCAAGTCTGCGCCAGCAGGAATCACTCCATCGTCAAAATCAGAACCAGAAATTTTCAATACGCCTATATAGCGATTGTCCGAAATGGGGTCTGGAATCTCACCTTCCCAAATATTCAGGTTAAGTGAGCTAGCAGCACCGGATTTTAGGGATTCCGCTGCCTTGAAAATAGTTTGCCCCTTCTTGGGTAGAGATTCGCCAGCACGAACCAAAAATGCGAGGGTGGGCTTACCTCCAAGTTTCTCCAATACCTCAACACCAACTGAGTGCGAGGCTGGAATTGCATCTACAGAAGCCGTGGTTCTGGTAATGATTATGTTGTTTTGTTCCAGAGCAATTGGGCCACCCGAGGGATCAAAAACAAAAGCTTTAAATGTGTTATCTCCATTTTTTGCTAATGTGACATCTATTATTGTGCCATGCTTGAGAGGCAGACGGCCTGAAGTCCAACCCGTGTCAATGCAATCTACCTGGAATTCAGAGCCTGCGGCCACTTGACCAATCAGTTGGACTGCAATCTTTGTCTTTGAATTCGGAGTGCGGGCAATGTAGTTGAAAGATAGGGACAGGGATCCACCAGAAGATATTTGTCCTCGGGTGCTTTTGCGTGATCGGCTTTGGGAAGACCAGTCGATAGATTCTGCAAACAAACTTGCCCCTTCGGCCACAGCTGTCATGGGGTTAACATCGGTGCTGCCCGGAACCCCCAGCTCAAAGGCGACCTTATCCCGCAAGGGTTTGTAATTTGTCGGCCCTCCGATAAATACAATGCGTTCTAAATCGTGAGGAGAAAGGCAAGCTTTTAAGATGGTTTCGCGGGCTGCGGCGATTGATTCACCAACACGCTCAGCAATAAGTTTATTATAGGTGTCACGGTGCAAAGGAATATCGAGATAAATTTCATTGCCATTGAGGTCGCGAACTCGAGTTTCAGTTTCCGAAAGGGTGATGACCACATCTTCTTTGGCTGAGAGTTCTATTTTTGCACGTTCTGTAGCCCACGCGGCAAGCCTAAGGAGCGATTTATAATTTGGATTGACAGAAAAATTTTCTGGAAGATCAAAGTGTTCTAATAACCAGGGGCGCACAACACTATCTACTAGAGAACGGTCAAAATCCCTTCCGCCACACATTGAAATGCCACCGTGAGCGAGTAGATTAACCTGTCCGTTAAGGCTTTCGGCGATGGCAATATCTAGAGTGCCACCTCCTAAGTCATAGATCAAAAACATGCCGTCGGTACTGCGAACTCGCATAACGCTCATCACAGCCGCAACCGGCTCTTGCATAAGTGCAACCTTGCCGAGGCCAGCTAGATTGGCGGCCTGCATGGTGGCATTCTTCTGCATTTGATTAAACGCAGCAGGAACGGTGATTACGGTTCCTGTATCTTGATCATTTCTAATTTCTTCCGGCAAGTAACCAAAAAGGACCTTAAGTATCTCTGCAGAGCATTCTTCGGGGGTTTTCGTGAGATTCACCGCAGAAAGAGAAATTGGAGTGCTTGTCCCCATAAGGCGCTTGAACAGCAAGGCTGCGTTATCTGGACTGTGTGGGGCAGAATCATAAGCATGCCTGCCCACATATCTATTTCCACGTTTGTCAATATAGATCGCAGATGGGGTTACGTCGTTTTGCTCTGGGCTTTTCCAGATTCTGGTCTCGGAACCATCATAAGAACACACCGCGCTATTTGTTGTGCCCAGGTCAATACCAACAAAGTTTTTCATAGTTCGACCTTCTTTAAAATGACAGTTCCTGTCCTAACCAAGCCTTCGTGCCCCATGATGATCGGTTCAAGCATTTGGTCCACGACCAAGACGTCTTTCGCGTCAAATTCATCAATATTCAGGGGCGTTGCGGCCATGCCAGGGTCGAAAGGATGCCCTTCAATATTGACGAGCCTCATTCCAGCCAGATCCAGAGCCTCTTCAACTTTTTTAATGAACCAACGAAACTGGCTTATGTATCTGTGCTGTTCTCCAGCATCAAGCTTCGTAAGAAGTCTGTCAAATACACGGCTAAAGCGCCAAGACTCGACCGCCATACTAATAACGGAATCCCTCATGGATTGTTCTGGCGTGGTGGTCTTCTGAGAGTTCGTCATGTGCACCTTCCTTGTTAAGCCTAGTAAGTCGTAGCAAAGATGTTAACTCATCTGCTTCTAGCCACGAAAGGGCAGCGCTCATTTTAATCATTTTATATGTGCGCTTCATATTCATTTTTTATGTGAAAGGGGCATCGCACTCCGCGTTGTCTAGTACATAACTATTTGAAAGGTTATTGATAACAAAAAAAAAGATATGTGCAAATACCATGTAATCATAGTAAATTGCGAGGGTTACTCCGCTTCAAAATTGTCCATCTCGGGTTATTGCGGCAAACAGAGGCTAGCGTTCGCGTTGTCTATCTGTGCCGTTAGAATGGGATTATTGTCGCCCTGAAGGATATACTCTCAAAAAACTTTTGAAGCCCGGAGCCAACAGGGAGACCGTGCATCACATTAACACTGGGCATTACTACTCAGAGCGGCGGACCTGCCGAGTTATTCAGTTAAATCGCTATTCAGCCAGGCTACCACCACCTGAAGGCCGCGACCTACTTTTACTGACTGGGATGCTGGAACTGGGAGAAGAACGACGAAGTTTCAGTTCTCCGCGCCTGCATGAATTATTGCGCCGGGAATATCTGACACTAAACCACAAGCAGACAGAAAGGATTTATCAGGAAGAAAATCTTTTCCAGCGTGCCCGCAAACGAGTATACGTCTAAGCCATGCCCTTATTGTCCAGGCTGGCCCGGATGAGCAATGGGAATGAATTTTGTAAGCTCGGATTTTGACGATTGTGGAATCGCTCAAGCCCGCATTTGAAGTGAATATGCCTTTTCCGGGGATACTGCTTGTGCGAGTGCTTGAAAAATTACTCCTTCAAGGAAGATTGCCACCGCGTATCACGGTTGATAACGGCCCATAATTTTGCATTAAGACCTAGGAGGCATGGGCTTTTGAGCACGATGTGCAGATAGCGCTTACTAGTTCGGTCAAGCCCATGGATAATGGGTACATTGAAAGCTCTAACGGAACGCTGCGGGATGAGTATTTAAATCAAACGTATTTTTCCCTGTACGATGCCTGTAATACGGTTGAGCCCAGGCGGCAGGAGACAACCAACGGCGACCGCACAGTTCATTGGGCAGGCTAACACCAGTAGAGTTCCGAGCAATGAAAATAACCTGCAACTCATTAGGGACAGTTAACTTATAAACAGTATGTGTAGTGAGGTAAGGCCAACAGGAATGATCCAAGGCAACCATAAAACATAACATTATCTGTATAATAAAATTAAGTTTCTTTAACATCTCCAAAAAAATTGAACTTAAATCCAGTGATTTTTTATGTTGGTCTTTATGTTGGTTCTGGAGTGACAGGCATACGAATAGATGCTTGAATACTTGACTTTTTTCTTTAAAAACAAGTCCCGCCCTCGGCACCATTTGAACTCGAAGAGAGTTCAAAGAAGCCCGTTAAGCTAACAGCTTAGCGGGCTTTCTTCTTTTCAGACTTCTGTTCAGTTCAAGCGATTCTGACTTGCCTCTTCCCTCTTGGGACTCTATGCCCCCGTCTTTGAGGTAGAGCAAGATTCTGCCCCTCAACAAAAAACTTGTTCCGACTGCCGCCCCTCATGTTTTCCTGCCTTGCCAGCCCCCGTGGTGGCGATCCCCATGCCTCTTGTTTGATACCAGAGTTCGCAATGCCAAAGCGCAAGACAAAGCCCTCAAGCTTTTTGATGGGGGCGGTCTGTTCCTGTTTGTTTCCCGCTGGCGGCAAACTATGGCGGCTCAAGTACCGTTTCCAGGGCAAAGAAAAACTACTCGCCTTGGGCGCGTAACACCGGTTATGCAGCTCTTGACCGTGACGGGGCTATCACATTGGTCCAAAGCATCAAGAAGATGGCCCTCGAAACAGGAGCGTTTTTAGTGCCAGATTCGGATACGGTTGAAGGCAAGGCAGCCACGGGGAGCTTCAACTTGATTCACTGCGCTGCCGCCGCTCTGCTGGACTATTTGAACGATATTGCCCAGACGAGCCTTCCACAACAGAAATAGACACACGTCTGACGCACCAAAGCAAAGCCCTGACCCTGCTCCGAAGGTCTGGGCTTTTGCTGCTTAGCGTCAAGGTAATATAACATTAAACGCAAGTAATTTTGCATATATGTTCTGATTTACATATTTATATTATTGCAATACACAATAATAATTTATTTATTTTGACTAATAGTCAATTCATATTACACATAATAACTACATTTATTATAAATTATAAAGACAGTAATTATTTGTCATGATAATGTGTATACAGTCTAAATACAGATAGGAGAATTTATGAATTATCTATTCAAGTTGGCCGATGTGGCTCTCAAGAGCGTTGGTAAAAAGACGTTCACCCTTGAAGATGGGCACAGTATGACAATTTCTCCATCAGGTGATGGAAAAACCATGAAAATTGATATTGAGGACGGGGAATCGTACAAAACCAGGGGAAGTAACAGCTTTGTCTCGCAGATAGTAAAGATTTAAAAAAATAGAGGGGTTGCCTGGTGGGACGAAACGAAAGAAGGGCAAGACAATGTTTACAACGTGCTTTCAATGTATGAACAATTTGAGGATGTTCCTCAGGAAGAACTCCCCAATATGCCCGGCAACAAATGTTCGATTAACTCACACTAACGAATCGCATTCGTCCATGTTTATAAAAAATCAACAAGCTGACAATTTAGTCTATTTCACTACTTTTTAATTTGGTTATGCGGGTCAAAAACTCCCTCCTTATTCGTGGGGTATCCCAGGCCAGAAAGAGGAATGGAGAACTATCAATGAACAAAAGCTCAAAGCAACGTGTCGAAATGGAACGTCTTTTATCTAATTGGAAACAATATCTGGATAGCATCCCACCAGCCTCGAATGATTTAAAGTTGCACAAGCGGCTTGGAATGAACACTGTTATCGTAAAAAAAGATGATTTTAACAGGGTGTTGAGGTCTTTTGTTCATGACATGAGAACGCGCCTTGACGCGTCTCCGCAATAAGCCCATGGCAGATATTCTGAACGCGATATTCCCACAGTAAACATCGAAGACCCTAAAAAATCCTCAGGCATCCAAACCTGTTCGCATTGAAAGCTCTCTATAAAACCACCTCTTCATCAATTCTGCTGAAAGGATGTACAAAGCGACAATTGACAGGATCACACCATACAGCAGCAATGAAACGGGAGTGAATCCAAATAATTCAGCCAATGGAGTGCTCGGAATGATAATGACGAGCGCAGCGACTAACACAGATGCAATCGCCAAGCACGGGCTCGGTTTGCTTTTGAAAAATGGCTTTTGTGACCGGACAATCAGAACGATGAGCGTTGCGGAAACAACTGATTCGATAAACCATCCTGTGTGGAATTCCTGCTCCTTGGCGTGGAATAAATAAAGCAGAACACCGAATGTCATATAGTCAAAGACGGAACTCAGAATACCAAATGCGAGCATGAATCGCTTGATGAACCTAGTGTCCCATTTATGGGGAGAGCGTATCCACTCGGCATCGACGGCGTCGGTCGAGATGGCCATAGACGGAAAATCCGTCATGAGGTTCGTCAACAGTATCTGCGTGGGCAGCAGCGGCAGAAATGGCATAAACAAAGATGCTCCGGCCATACTGAACATGTTCCCAAAATTGGCGCTGGTGGCCATAAGAATGTATTTTTGTGTGTTGGCAAAAGTGCGCCGTCCTTCTTTCACCCCTTCAACCAGCACTGCCAGATCATGGTCGAGCAGAACCATGTCGGCGGCTTCCTTTGCCGCGTCAACAGCAGTATTGACAGATAACCCCACGTCAGCAATGTGGATGGCGGAGACGTCGTTGATACCGTCTCCCATATAGCCAACCGTCTTCCCCATCCTTTTAAGAGCCGCGATAATGCGTCCCTTCTGGTTCGGTTCAATTTCCGCAAATACGTTTGTCTGCACCACCTGATTGAGTAAAGCCGCATCGCTCATGTTCTTCATTTCCGAGCCAGTCAGTATGATCGCGTTGCCAAGGCCCACCTCTTCACTCATATGCTTTGCGATCAGTATGTTGTCTCCTGTGATGATCTTCAACTCAACGCCATATTCGTTTAACTCATGTATAGTTTCCCATATACCCGGTTTAATTGGATCAAACAGGGTGATGATACCGCCAAAAATCATACCTATTTCGTCCGCCATAGAAACAGATGATGTGTTGCCACAGTCCTTGTACGCGACTCCTAAAGTTCTTACACCTTTTGAGCTTAAGTCTTCATATAGTTTTTGGATGGACGGCATGGACTCCGAGAGAGGAACCACGGTTCCGTTCTTGTCAATGGCATGAGTGCAGACGCCCAATATATTTTTAATGGCGCCTTTGCTTATCAACCGTGCCTCTTGCCCCTCGCAGGCCACCAGCACGCTGAGCCTTTTGCGGATGAAATCGTACGGAATCTCATCCAGGCGAGAATAGCGGTCGGCTCCTTCAGCCGGAAGCGCCATCACCGCCTCATCAATGAGATTTTTGTATCCCTGCTGCAAGGAAGCGTTGACCTTGGCCATCAAAAGCACCTTGAGGCTTTCTTTGCCAAAGCAATCGAGCCATTGGCTCACCCGCACCTTTCCTTCAGTCAGCGTACCCGTTTTGTCGGAGCACAGCACATTCATATTGCCAAAATTTTCAATGGAACTCAGGCGCTTGACGATGACTCTCTTCTGCGCCATGCGCTTTGCGCCCTGCGAAAAGTTTACCGTAATAATGACGGGCAAAAGCTGGGGGGTGAGCCCCACGGCGATGGCCAGCGTGAACAGCAGGGAGTCCATAACGGGCTTGTGCAGCAGAACATTTATGCCGAAAAGCAAGACCACCATGACAAGAGTAATCTGCATCAACATGTACCCGAATTTACGGATACCTATGGTGAACGAAGTTTCCGGGGCCTTCTGGCTGAGCGTTTTGTTGATGTGGCCGAATTCCGTTGCTTCTCCTGTTTGCACTACCAAAGCCCGCGCCGCCCCACTGACAACGTGCGATCCCATATAGATGTAGTTTATCCGTTTGGCCAAAGGGGTGTTGGCAGGCAATACGGCAACAGCTTTCTCGACCGGAAAGGTTTCTCCTGTAAAGGCCGCCTCGTCGATGAACAGGCCGTCTGATTCCAAGATAACACAGTCCGCAGGAACAACATCTCCCGCCCCAAGGATGATAACGTCTCCCGGAACCAGCTCAGACGTGGACTGTTCGACCTTTTGCCCATCTCGCAATGCAATGGCCCTGATTTGGACCAGACTAAGCAATTGCGAAATTGCCTTGCCAGCCGTTCTTTCTTGCCAGTACCCCAGTGAGCAGCTGATCAGGACAATAATTGCGATGATCATGGCGTCCGGCCTGTCGTCCAAGGCAAAGGATAGTGCCGCTGCCGCGAGCAGGGTGAGGGTTATGGGGCTGTTGAATTGGCTCAGGAACAGCATAAACCCGGATTGTTTTTTTGCGGCAGCCAGAGTGTTGGCTCCAAAGACGGCTTTTCGTTTTTTGGCCTCGCTCTCCGACAGACCGCCAAGAGACGATTCGAGTTCCTGGAAAAGTTCATCTTCGGGCAATGACCAGTATGGTGTTCCTGATGCATTCGCAACGATCATGAGGTGTTCCCCCCTGCGTAGAACAAATTTCCTTTTAAAGGTTGCGAAAGATGTTTCAGAAAGCGTAAATTTTGGCAGCTCCATATGGGTAGGAATAATTGGGCTAGTAATTATTATCGCACGTTGATGTTGAAATGGCTATCTTCCGAATTTGAGGAGGATTTTTATCAAGCAAGGCGTCAACTCAGACTGTAGATCGATGCCCCCGTCAATCCCGCTGTAAGCTCCTGAATGACTAGATAAAAACATAATTATGCATGGATCATTGCGCGTCTACTAATAGCAAATGAACCCGCCATATACCCCCGCCCATTGCGTACTGAATAAAAAAAAGCAGCTTTAGGGGCAACTTTACATAACGAAATAATTATAGAATCACTTTATCATGTTGAATCGATATGTTTGAGTCCCGACATCGCATCATGAAAGGAAAAGGGATTACACCAAGTTGGTGTAATCCCTTTTCCTTTGTCCACAGCTAGAAATGCGCCTTTCCGGCCTTTTGTCCCCCCAACCAGACATTCCCCCGAAGGCCGTCAGAATGGCCTTCTGAGGCGACCTTTTAAAATGGCTTAGCATTCCTGGAGAAATGAATATCCTTGATGCCAGTTGCTCCAGTTGGAGGCAAAGCCCCCGCCTTCATCTCAAAAAGTTACCGGGAACATTGATCCGCAAGGTTAAATAAAAAAACAAACCTTACGGGCGTGACCAAGCAAATCAAAGGTGTTTCCGCTGTCTGATTCATTCTTCAACGTAAACTATTCCGCCCAGGTGCACGTGGTAACGCGCAGGCCTGAGCGGCTTTATATTGTCTGACGTGGCAGATTGCCCCGCAGCGTTACCGCAAGGTTGTGTTTTACAGGTGCGCGCGGCTTGGGCGGGTCATGCTTTCGGGCGAAAGCAGTTTCTCTAGTTGTTCCGCAGTCATCACGCCATGCGCAAGCGCCACTTCAGAAACGGATTTATTGGTGTCCAAAGCTTCTTTGGCGATTGCCGCCGATTTTTCGTAACCGATAACCGGCACAAGATTGGTCACGATGCCGATGGAATTGATTACGAGTTCCAGGCAGCGTTCCCTGTTGGCGGTAATACCTTCCACACATTTTTCCCCAAGCGTCCTGCATCCGATGCCCAGGCGTTCCACCGCCAAAAAAAGCGTGTGGGCAATTATCGGCTCCATGACATTCAGTTCAAGTTGCCCCGCCTCTGCGGCCATGGTTACAGTCATGTCCTTGCCAATGACGTCAAAGCATATTTGGTTGATCACCTCGGGAATGACGGGGTTGACCTTGCCGGGCATGATGGAGGAACCCGGCTGACGGCGCGGCAGGTTTATCTCGTTAATGCCCGTGCGCGGGCCGGAAGACAGCAGTCGAAGATCATTGCAGATTTTTGAAAGTTTGACGGCAAAACGCTTGAGTACTCCAGAAATCTGCACATAGCTGCCTGTGTCCCATGTGGCTTCAATCAAGTTGTCTGACGTCACCACATTAAGCCCGATAAGATTGCTGAGATGGTTGCAGACAATGCGCGAATAATCTGAAGGCGCATTGATGCCGGTGCCGATGGCCGTGGCCCCAAGGTTAATCTCAAGAAGCAGTTTACGGTTTTTTTCAACGCGCAAAATGTCTTCGCCGATGGTAGTTGCGTAGGCCGAAAATTCCTGGCCCAGCGTCATGGGCACGGCGTCCTGCAACTGGGTGCGGCCCATCTTTACCACATCGGCAAATTCCACGCCTTTGCGCGCAAAGCAGCCCTGAATATACCGCATGTGCTCCATGAGGTTGGTAAGCTCGGCATACAGAGCCAGCCTGAAGGCTGTTGGGTAGGCATCGTTGGTGGATTGGGAACAATTGACGTGGTTGTTGGGGTGGCAATACTGGTAATCGCCCTTTTCATGACCCATGATTTCCAGGGCGCGATTGGCAATGACCTCATTGGCGTTCATATTGGTAGAGGTACCTGCCCCACCCTGAATGGTATCCACCGGAAACTGGTCATGCAGTTTGCCCGCCAGCAGTTCATCGCACGCAGCGCAGATGGCCTTGCTTATGTTTGCAGGCAATGCGCCCAGTTCCGCATTGGCAAGGGCCGCAGCCTTTTTTACGTAAGCCAAAGCCCTTATCAGCGAAGGGCATTGGGAAATTGTGCGGCCAGAAATGCTAAAATTCTGCACGGCCCGCATGGTTTGCACGCCATAATAGGCATTGGCAGGAATTTTCATTTCGCCAAGAAAATCGTGTTCTACACGCGTTTTCATTTTTTGCTCCAAGGTTGCGACCATAAGCAGACTTCGCCCAATGCAAAACGGGTTTTGCGCTTTTCCCCATAAAGTTCCTGAGGGTACTCTGCAAGTAGTGCAGTCAGTCTGTGTATATCTGAACCTTATCGTGGCTCCAAGCAATTTTCTCCACCGCTTTTTCATTGTCATTCCGGCGCTTCTGCGAATTGTTGAGCTTTTTTCAAGTTGGTATTGACATTCTTTTTCAATTTAATTAATTGAAGTTAACAGAATTAGTTAAGACTAACTTTTATTTACACTCGAGGAATATCCATGCAGCCCCAACCTAACCAAAAAATTTACGAAATGCCCGATCCAGGCAAATTATCGACGGCGTCAGGGCGCGCGCCCAAAGACCTCTCCGCTTTTTTTGCCAAAGAAGGCGTATGTGCCCTCTCGCACGCCTTTGACGCCAAAATCGCCATGCACCCCGGCACCGGCGGCAACATGGTTGAGCCGGAAAGCATGCAGAGCCATATGGATCTGCTTTTGGCCTCGCCCCTCAAGGGCAAAACAGTGGCCTACATCCATGTGCCCTTTTGCCAGACGCATTGCCTCTACTGCGGGTTTTACAACAAGGCCTATCACGAAAGCGACAGCCGCCTGTATGCCGACGCCCTGCTGGCGGAGCTGCAAATGTGGCGTGAGCGCAAGGCCGTGCAGGGCACGCCGGTTCACGCTGTGTATTTTGGCGGCGGCACCCCCACAGCCCTTGAAGCGGAAGACCTCAAACGTATTCTTGAAGGAGTGCGCGAGGCGCTGCCGCTTGCCAACGACTGCGAAATTACGGTTGAAGGAAGGCTCACCAATTTCGGGCCTCGCAAAATGGAAGCCTGCCTTGAAGGCGGCGCGAATCGCTTTTCGCTGGGCGTGCAGAGCTTCCATACCTCCATCCGGCAGTCCATGGGGCGGCTTGGATCGCGCGAAGACATGGAGCGCGGCCTTGAGCAGCTTTTGAGCTACGATCAGGCCGCCGTCATTGTTGACCTTATTTACGGTTTCCCCAACCAGACGCTGGAACTCTGGCGCGAAGACATTGCCGTTGCGCAATCCCTCAACCTTGACGGGGCGGACTGCTACCAGCTCAATGTATACCGCCAGACCCCGCTTGGGCGCGGCATCGAACAGGGCAAGATTGCCCCCACGGCGGATATTCCCCTCCAGTCGGCCATGTACGCCGCAGCGGTGGAAGACATGGAAGGGGCCTTCTACCGTCGCCTTTCCCTCAGCCACTGGGCGCGCACCTCGCGCGAGCGCAACCTCTACAATCTGTACGTCAAGGCTTCGGCCAACTGCCTTGCTTTCGGCCCTGGCGCAGGGGGCAATCTGGGCGGGCACTTTTACATGAACAGCAGCAATTACGCAGAATGGCAGCAGGATGTTCGTGACGGACGCAAGCCTCTGGCCTTTGTGCAAAGCCCCCAGCGCCACTACTTCCTCTACAGATCGGTTGCCGAGTGTATGGAGCAGGGCTGGATGGATGTAAAAGGCCTTGAGCGTCGTTTTGCCCTGCCTCTTGGTCAAATATGGGAGCCAGTGCTTGCCCAGTGGCAACGCGCCCAACTGCTTGAATGGCATGATGGCCGGGTGGTGCTCACCCTGGCCGGGCAATTCTGGCAGGTAAACCTCACACAACTTTTACTCAATTTTCTCAAGGCGATGCTGGAGGAAAAGAATGTCGCTGCTGCGTAAATTAAGCGCTCAGGCCCTGCCCTTGGGCCTTGCCGGGCTGCTGCTCTGGGGGGCACCGGCCCCGGCTCAGACCCTTGAGACGGAAACCGTCAAGGTTTCTGCCTCAAGGGTGGAAAAGGAACTGCTCGACGTGCCCATGTCGGTCAGCGTGGTCACCAAGGAACAGATCAAGGAATCGACAGCGACAACTGTCGGCGGCCTTCTGGAAGACGTGCCCGGCGTGCAGGTTGTCAATTCGGGCGCGCAGGGGCTGAAGCGCATATCCCTGCGCGGTGAAAACCCCACCCGCGTGCTTATTCTCATCGACGGGCAAAAAATTGCCGAAAACAAGTCCATGGACGGCACGCCCCTGCTCGTTGACCCGGCGATCATTGAACGCATTGAGGTCATCAAGGGGCCAGCTTCGGTGCTCTACGGCTCCGAAGCGCTGGGCGGCGTTGTAAACATCATCACCAAGAAGGGCGGCACCAAGCCCATCCAGGGGCAGATAACCAGCAGCTACAACGGCTCAACCAAGGGCTTTGACGAAAGCCTGTCCATCTACGGCGCGTACAAGGGGTTCAAGTATCGCGCCACGGGGTTCAACACCTACCAGCACAATCTTTCCACGCCTGACGGCGAGGCCCCGCATTCAAAGTTCAAGGAGCAGTCAGGCTCCGCCTTCCTGAGCTACGACTTCAGCGACAAGTTCACCCTGGGCGGCTCCTACGAACAGTTTTACAGCGATGTCATGGCCGGAACCACGGAAGACAATTCGTTTTACGTTGATATTTCCCCGTGGGAACGCAAAAAAGCCGCCGTCTTCATGGAGGCCAGGAACCTCACGCCCTTCCTGCCCAAGCTGCGGCTGGATGCCTTCTGGCAAAACACCCATAAAAAAATGCTCAACCATGTGGAGGCGAACTCCGGCACAACATCCGTACTCATGAACAACTACGCGGACAACACCAACGAGCAATGGGGCGCGAGCATGCAGAGCGACTGGGCTCTGGGCGAAAGCAACTACCTCATTGCCGGCTATGAATTCAACCGCGATGGGCTGGATGCCGACACCAATACCTATTCCAACATGTCCATTCCCATTAACGCCTTCATGACCAGAAAAATCAATTCCCTCACGCACTACAAGTACGAGGGCTACATGGACACGCATGCCGTGTACGGCCTCATGGAAACCAAGCTGCCGTGGGATTTCACCCTCAACTACGGCGTGCGCCAAACCTGGGTGCGCTCAACCATGAACACCGCACGCGGCGACAAAGCCACAACATCCCAGATGATGGGCCCGCCTACCACCACGTATTCCAATCCCAGCGCTGGCGGCGAGGGCAGCACATGGGAATCGCAGCCGGTATTCAACCTTTCGCTCATGTGGCAGGGAATTGACGACATGACCTTGCGGGCCGGTTTTTCGCAGGGATTCAGGGTGCCCAACCTGCAGGAGAAATATATCATCTCCAGCATGGGCGGCGGCACGGTTGAACCCAACTCCTCACTCAAACCCGAGCACTCCAACAACTGGGAAGTGGGCGCGCGCTACGCGGCTCACGGGCTGGCCCTTGATGCGTCACTTTTCTATACCGTGGCTACGGACTACATTGCCACCGAACAGACCGGCAGCACTACCTACCGCTACCGCAACGTCAGCTCGGCCAAAACCCACGGCATGGAACTGAGCGGCAGCTATGACCTGCCCTTTGGCTTCACCCCCTACGTTTCCGCTACCTGGATGAAGCGCCAATATGACAACGGCGACTACACCACGTGGAAAACCGGCGTTCCGGAATGGACAGGCCGGGCAGGCGTGCGCTCGCTCCACTCCGTCAACGACGACGTGGACATCATCGGCGATGTTTACGCCCGATTTGCCAGCCAGACCCAGACCGAAAGCGGCTCCAGCCGTATCGAATACAAGAACGATGCGTGGACAACGGCCAACGCCATGCTGGGTGTAAAGTTTGGCAAAGAAAAGCAGTACATGGTTGTGGGCGAAGTGCTTAACATTTTTAACCAAAAATACAGTCTTGAACCCAATGCCGCCATTTACGAACCAGGGGTTCACGCCAACATCAAGGTAAGTGTGGAATTTTAAATCAGGTATCCGCCCCTATATTGATATTGAATTTCGTATTCATTTTCTATATAAGGGGCGGATATTGGAGTTGCACCATGAGTGAACTGGTCCATCGATACTGGAGCGCCCACGAGCTCGTTGTCATTGGGGTTTTTGCCGCTGCGGCCAAGGTTTCCACGCTGCTGGTGGCCTTGGCCGGGGGCGGCATGAATCCGGTTTCGCTGCTGCTGAAAAACCTGATCTACACGACCCTGCTGGTGGTAATGCTCTACAGGGTGCGCAAGGCAGGAACCTTGCTGTTGTTCTCGCTGGTCAGCATGCTCGTCAGCGCCCTGTTGCTGGGGGCCAGCATCACCCTGCTGCCCGCGATCTTGCTGGGCGCTCTCATGGCTGAGGCCTCTGTCGCCCTTTGCGGCGGTTACAGCCGGGCATGGGGCCCGGTGCTGGCCGTGGGCGTGTTCGACATTGCGAGCAGGGTCTGTTCGCTGGGAATTTCCTGGTTGTTCATGCGTGAAAACCCTTCCCTGCTCATGGCGGCTGTGCCGGTGGTCATACTGGGGTATCTGGGGGCGGCGGCGGGCCTGTTCACCGGGTACAACGCTGTAAAGGAGCTGCGCCATGCGGGCATTGTTCGACAATAACGCGGCAGACGCCGCAAGCTGGCTGCCCAAGGTGGACGCACGCGCAAAACTGGCCTTGAGCGTGGTGGCGGCAATCGGCTCCCTGGTTGTTTCAAACATTCAGGGGCAGTTGCTGCTTTGCGGATTTTCCATGTGCTACGCGCTTTCTCTGCGCAAACCCAAGGCGCTGCTCTGGGCATATCTTTTCTTTACCCTCATGTGCGGCATGGCAATGGGCTGCATGTGGATCATGGGACAGTTCATGCCGTCGCTCAACAAAGCCGGATTTACAGGGCTTGTTGTTCCCTTTTTGCGTATGCTCACCATGCTGCACGTGGTTTTGCCCATGGCGCTTTCCACTCGTGTGCAGGATCTGCTCAATGCCTTGCGCGGCATGCGGCTGCCATTCTGCATCTATCTGCCCGCGGCGGTTGTAGTGCGCTTTATCCCCACCTTTCTGGCCGATGTGCAGCAGGTCACGGAATCGCTGCGGCTTCGGGGCTACAGACTTTCACCATGGGGTATTACCCGCCATCCGGTGCAGAGCATGCGACTGCTGTTCACTCCCCTGCTGTTCCGCTCGCTGCGCACATCAGAAGATCTTGGCATCGCGGCGGAGCTCAAGGGACTGGGCTACGGCAAAACCATGACCCCCTACAAAACTTGCCATTGGGCCCTGCGCGACACGCTGCTGCTGATTGCGGCCTGTGCAGTGCTGACGGCGGCTCTGACTCTGCAAATGCACCTGGGCGGAACCAGCCTTGGAGGAATGCGCTAATGCTGCGTTGTGAAAATGTCACCTACATCTATCCGCACCAGCTAGCCCCTGCCGTGCGCGACCTAAGCCTTGCGGTAGAGCCGGGCGAACTCGTGCTCTGCACCGGCGCAAGCGGATGCGGCAAATCCACACTTATCCGGCTGCTCAACGGCCTGTGCCCCCATTATTTCAGCGGTACCCTGCAAGGCCGGGTGCTGGTCAACGGCACGCCCACTACGGAGCAGACCCCGCCCCAGCTTGCCCGTCAGGCCGGAACCCTGTTTCAGGACCCCGAGCAGCAGTTTTTTGCCCTTAATGTTGAAGACGAGCTTTCGTTTGCTCTGGAATGGCAAGGCCTTAGCATTGAAACCATGCGTCATGCCGTTGCCGGGGCCGTCAGGCAGTTTGGTCTGGAGGAAATTTGCCGGTCATCCATACATCAGCTTTCTGAAGGCCAAAAGCAAAAGGTCGGCCTGGCCTCCCTGTGGACCCAGCGCCCGCACGCTCTTGTGCTGGACGAACCCACGGCCAACCTTGATCCGGAATCCACGGCCGAACTGGCCCTCAAGCTGGCCCAGCTCAAGGAGCGCGGCATGGCGATTCTGGTGGTTGACCACAGGCTCTACTGGCTGGCTGACGTGGTGGACAGGGTTGTTGTGATGCGCGAGGGACGCATTGAGGCGGAGGGCGACTTTGCCATGCTGCACGATGCGGAACTGCGGCGGCGCTTCGGCCTGCGCGAGGCTCGCGTTCCCGATGCGCGCCGCACCCTGCCCGGCTGCACCAGCGCCCACGGGCTGATACAAGCCCGCAACCTCACCCATGCGCACAAGGGCCGCAAACCCCTCTACGAAGACGTCAATTTTGATCTGCCCGGCGGCGTCACTGCCATCATCGGGCACAATGGAGCGGGCAAAACCACTTTGGCCCGGATTCTTGCAGGTCTCGACCAGCAGCAGAACGGTGAAATCCTCATTCGCGACCAACAGTGCGATGCAAAACAGCGCATGCGCCACAGCGGTCTGGTGTTGCAGAATGCCGACCATCAACTGCACATGCGCACCGTGGAGCAGGAGGTGCAGACCTGTCTGGAGCTGGCCGGGCAAAAGGACCCCGAGCATGTGCGCATGCTGCTTGAAGAATTCGGCCTGCTGCATCTCGCTGGGCGGCATCCGCAGTCGCTTTCCGGTGGGGAAAAGCAACGTCTGGTCGTTGCCTGCGCTCTGGCCAAACGCCCTTCCCTGCTCATTCTGGACGAACCGACCAGCGGCCTTGACGGGGCCAACATGAACAGGCTTGCAGCCGCTATTGAGCGGCAGGCCCATCAGGAACGCAGCGTGCTGCTTATCACGCATGATCTGGAGCTGCTGGCTGGCATGGGGCGGCAGGCGCTGCGCTTGCCGCTGGTCAGCCCCGGGCAAATCGACCCCCCGCTGACGGAAACACCTGCCCGCAAGCAGCACGGCAATACCCCGAGCATCACCGACCAGCACAAAAACTCCACCGCTCAGGCGGTGTAAAGGAAGCTGCCATGACAACGGCAAACGACGATACACTGGCAGACAAAGTAGCGGCCCTACTGGCCGAGAAAAAAATGGTCATGCTGGACACGCTGGCGCAGACCTGCGGCGTCAGCGAACTTCAGGCGGCAGAAGCCCTGCCCCAACCCATGCGAGCCTTTGCCTCAGCGGCGGACTTTGACGCCATATGGGCCGACCTTACAGCCTGGGAATCCGCCACGTTCATCATGCGCCACGGTGGAAGCGTGGTGGAGATCAAGGGGCAGATCCCTGCGGGCAAGCACGGGGGCGGCTATTTCAACCTTGATCACGGCTGCCCTCTGGGCGGGCACGTTTGCAGCAACAACATTGCCCACATGGCTTTTTTGTCCCTGCCTTTCATGGGGTTGGAAAGTCACAGCATCCAGTTTTTTGATGCAGCGGGCGCGGTTGTGTTTTCCATCTACGTAGGGCGCGAAAACCGCGCGCTCATCCCCTCGGTAAAAGAACGCTTTCTGGCGCTGCGCACGGCGCTGGGCAAGGAGAATATGCAATGAAAACTCTGGTGGTCTACTCCTCCCGCACGGGTAATACGGAAAAGGTGGCCCGTGCCGTGGCTGAGGGCCTGCAAGACTGCGACATTTGCCCTGTAAAGGATGCCCCAAACCCTAGCGGCTATGACTTTGTGGCCGTGGGCTACTGGGTGGACAAAGGCATGCCCGATGCCGATGCCAAACGATATATTGAGAGCATCGAAAACTGCACCGTGGCCCTGTTCGGCACCCTTGGGGCATGGCCTGACTCGGAACACGCCGCTGACTGCAAAAAAAAGGGAGAAGCTCTGCTCAATGAGCCGCAACGCGGCAACAGGGTTTTGGGGTCATTCCTGTGTCAGGGACGCGTTGACCCGGCAGTGGTGGCCATGATGCAGAAAATGGCCGACAACGCCCACCCCATGACGGACGAACGCCGCGCCCGCCTTGAAGAAGCCGCCAAGCATCCCGATGAGGAAGACTGCCGACAGGCGCGGGAATACATCACGGCCCTTGCTGCCACGGTATAACAGAACAGGCCCGCCTGCGGCGGTGCCGCAAAGCCCTGCCGCAGGCGACCTTGCACGCATGGAGGTCAACATCATGAAAAAACTGTCAGTCTTGCCCGGTCTGTGTTCAGGATCAACCCTGGCTTCGCTGACGTTGCACGGTGGCCTTATCGCCCTTGCCCTGCTGTTGGGTGGACAGGCCTCCTTGCCGCAGGAAAAAGTCTATCGGGTGTCGCTTGCGCAGATGGCAGCCAGCGTTCGCCCCGCTGCTGCCCCAGGCCTGCCGGATGGGGGCGCGGCAGCTCCGGCGAGGGCTATCACGCCGCAAGAGGTGATAAAGACGCAGGAAAAACAGCAGCCTCAGCCGCCGCAACCTGTGAACAACATGGCGCAGGCGTCTGAAAAAACGGTTTCGCCAGTCAAAAAAAAGACCAGCATGAGCAAGCCCCAGCAACAAGACATACAGCGGGCCGCATCGGTCAAACCTGTGCAAACTGCTGCTGCCGTGCAGATGCCGCAGCAAAACGCCGCAGAGACTCCCCCCGGCGCAGGGGCTGAGGCGCAGGCCAGGGGCGTTATAGACGGCAAGGGAACCGCAGGGCATGGAAAAAACGGCGCGGAATCAGGCGGCGCAGCCAGCCCAAGCGTGCTGCACAAACTGCTGGGGGCCATAGAACAGTATAAAAACTACCCCAAGCACGCACGGCGCACCGGAGCCGAGGGCACAGCCATTCTGCTGGTGCAGGTGGGCAACGATGGCAAGGTCACTGGCTCCTCGCTGCACAGGGGCAGCGGCCACGGCGTGCTGGATTCAGCCACGGAACAGTTGGGTACAAGGCTTGCCGGTCTGGATACCGGAGTTCGCGGCAGCAGCTTTAGCGTGCGGGTGCCTGTGGAATATTCGCTCCACTAGAGCGGATTGGCCGAAAGTGCCCCCGCATGCGCTGATGGCGCGAAAACCCGCCCTGTTGACGCATGCAAAAATGCCTGCACGGCGCATCGATTTGGGCCTGTCGGTCAGTCTTTTACAAACTCTTTGCGATGCACGATTGCTGGTGGCGCCTTGGGGCTTGCCGCATGTTGCTTTGTGGCGTGTTCTTCGCGCAGGGTTTCTGTTTTTTGCTGCCAATGCTCCCACTCGCTCTGCGTATGGTGCATGTACAGCACAAACTGGCGCCAGCGCAGCATTACATCCTCAGGGATGACGTGTTCCAGCTCACAGGCCACACTTGCGGCTCTGTCTTCTGAAAGTTGCAGTACATTCTGAAAAAAATCTTTCAGCACCATGTTGCGGTGCGCCAGTTCCTGCCCGGCACGAAGCCCTTTTTCGGTCAGATTTACAAGGCTGTACGGGGCGTAGGTCACGTAGCCGCGCTTTGCCAGCTCGCGCAGGGCGTTGGTCACAGAGGGGCGGGCAACTCCGGCGGCATCGGCAATGTCGCTGGGCCTACAGGCCCCGGCGGCAAATTCCTGCCTGAAAATAATGGCGAGATAATTTTCCAGCGCTGGCGAAAGCTGCTTTTCGTCTTCGGGCATTGGGGGCGGCTCCTTGATATACCTCTGTCTAACATTCTTTGAATGCTGTTAACTTGTAGGGTATATCAAAGAGATCACAGGCTACCAAGCCATTTTTTTTGCCTGTACAGGTACAGCAGGCACAGGGTTCCGGTTGCTTCGGCGCAGGCCATGGACACAAAGATGCCCGTGGCTCCACAATGCAGCAGATAGGTCAGGGCATAGGACAGAGGTACGCAGATGCCCCAGCGGGTCAGGGCAGTAATGCGGCTGGTAAGGCGCGTGGCCCCTGCGCCATCCAGCACTGCCTGCAACAGCATGCCCACTACTTCCAGCGGCAGTTTTGCGCAGGCGACCAGCAGAAAAATCCCTGCCACCGTTACGGCGGCCTGGTCATGGGTGAACCAGCGCGCAATGGCGTGTCGGCTCAAGAACAGTGCCGCTGCCGCCACAATGGCGATCATGGCCACCTGCCGGGCATAGTGCAGACCCATGCCGTAGCATTCAGCCTTGCGCCGTGCGCCCAGCAAATGCCCTGTCATGATGGCAAGGGTCATACCCATCGCCGCCACAGGTAAATACAGCATGCTGATAACCCGCATGCCGAGCGTCATCCCCGCCAGAGTTTCCGCAGCATTGCCGGGCATGTTTGCAACACAGGCCAGCAAGGCCATGCTGCCGCTCTGCCCTGCCAGACTGCCCAAGGCGGCGGGAATGCCAATGCGCCACAACCTCGGCAGCGCGGCCCTGTTCCACCGCCAGCTTGCAAAGGATGACCGGCTGATGATTCCCCGCCGCGCCGCCAGAGCAATACTGCAGGCAAAGCCCAGCACAGACGAGGCAACGGTTGACCACGCCACCCCGGCATAGCCCAACTGGGGCAGCCCCCAGCGGCCCAGCCCGTAGCCCACGCTGCCCATATAATTGACCAGCGCCACCAAGCATAACGTGGCAAAGGGCAGCCACACCATTTTGTGCGCGCGAAATGTGGAATTGAGAATTATCATGCTGTAATAAAACGGCAATTGCAGGGCATAGGCTTGGGCAAACAGGGAGGCGGCAGGGGCAAGCTCCGGAGAAGACAAACCATTCAGGGGCACGAGCCGCAACGCCAGAAGGGCCAGAGCAGCAACACAGCTTCCGGCAAGCAGCGATATGCAGAGAACCAGCCCGGCATAGCGCCGAGCACGCAAAAAAAGCCCAGCCCCCACAGCGCGGCTGACAGTAGCCATGCATCCGCTGGCAACCATGGATGTGACAAGCATGAGAAAGGCGAAAACCTGAGAGATACCGCCAAGCACCGCGAGGATTCGGCCATCAATCTGACCGCATACCCACAGGTCGGTCATGGAAACCGCCAGATGGCACAGCATGAGGCCCATCTGCGGAACAGTGAGCTTCAGGACTTCCCACGTTGTGACGGGCAATGATTGGGACATGCCCCGACATTGGCGTAAAAAATTATTTAAGTCAAATAAAGTTAGTTAAGATTAACAAAGTTTGTAGAGCTGAAATCAAGAAACAGTTTCCAAAAAAATGAAACCAAGCGCAGGCTTAAGAATTACTTGTTGATATACATAATTTTTTGCAATACGCATAATTATACAAGGATGGATAATATGCTTATAATACGAGCCGCAACAATACTTTTTGGTGCTATTTTGGGCTATTACGCCGTAATTTTTATCCGCAAGTACAGATTGAACCTGAAAACAATTTCTGAACTAAGACGAATAAACCTCTACCTTGACCTGGAAATTGAAGACTTGAGAGCAGAGCTAAAGAAATATAAAAAAGACGAACCTGAAATCTGCCTTGAAGAAACAAATGATACGCACTGTAGCGATGAAAAATCTGTTGGATAGATTCAGACAGAGGTTAGTAATCAATTTTTATTTTCTGGAATGATGCACAATGAGAAATAATTGCAATGATAAAGTTTATAATAAAATCACTTTGCATTCAGGATGTTCTCGCACTGCTCGAGGGCAAGATTTCATTAAGCCAGATAGACTGTGCCGAATATCTGCTTCCGCATATTGTTCTTCAGGCGGCACTTGATGCCCTTGGACGAGGGACAGACTGGTTTTGGTGCGCGCCGAGGCTCTTCATAGATGCCATTACAGGACAAACATTGGGCACTGCCTCGTTTCTGACCACAAACGATCCTAGTGTTCTTGAAATCGGGTATGGCACAGCAACAGAATTTCAGGGAATGGGGATTGCCTCACGCGGACTTGCATTGATGCTGGCTGAGGCGCAGGCCCATAATTCCACCATGCGCTATATGTCCAAAACAGCCACTAACAACCGAGCCTCGCAGCGCGTGCTTGAAAAAAACGGCTTTACCCCCTACGCCAAAACCATAGATGCCGAAGACGGCGAGCTTGTTCTCTGGAGCAGATAGCTGCGCTGTCACCTCCAATCAGAAACACAGCGCGGCATTTTCGGCGTGTCGGACGGAACGGCCCTATCAAGGCAAACCACAGGCAGGCAATCCGCAGCCCGTTTAGCCACAAAAACGACATTGTTCTTTTTTACACAAAGAGCTATCCTCAAGCATCAGGAGCCAAACCCGCAGTGACGGTTTCGCCCCCACCACGGTTGAAATTCTGTTTCCTTAACATCAACTAAGGAGTAGCACCGTGCGCCGTATCCTGCCTCTTTTTCTTGTCCTTTTACTTGTTGCCTTCAACGCTTACGCCGCAGCACCCGCTAAGCAGCTTCCTGGCGATCTTACCCTGGCCGAAGCGCAGACAGTGCTCAACACTGCTCTGGCTTTCTCTGTAAAACAGGGCATCCCCATGAACATTGCCGTTGTGGATGCCGGGGGCAACCTCAAAGCCTTTGTCCGTGAGGATGGGGCCTTTATTGGCAGCATCGATATTTCACAAAAAAAGGCCATAACGGCCCGCTATTTCAATATGTCCACTGCCCAGCTTGGCGCTGCCTCCCAGCCGGGTAAGGAACTTTATGGCATTGAAGTCACCAACAGGGGTCTTGTGATCTTTGGCGGCGGCGAACTGCTGATCCGCAATGGCGTCATTGTCGGGGCCATCGGCGTGAGCGGCGGCAGCGTGGCTGAAGACACCGCCGTTTCCAAGGCTGGCGCGGCGGCGCTCAAGTAAACCAACACAAAAGGCATCAAGCCCACACAAAGCATATTATGGGGCCTCCCGCACGTTTTCTGCACAGAACCCGCGCGGCAAGCCCAAAAAAACAGCCCCCATCAGGCAAAAACAGGTACTCCTTCCGGTATACTCTGCCCGCCTGATGGGGGTTCTTTTATTGAATTTTATGACTTGCCGCTGTTTGCCAGCGCATTTGTGCGAGCTGAAAATACTTGCCAGTCCGACAATATAATTATGCTGAATCAGCCCCTAAACTTCGTGCACCGCTGCGCAGTCCTTCTTGCCCAGCCCCGCAGCCTCGCCACGGCCGAACCGGGCAAAAACCATATCCAGCAGGGGCACATCCACATTCATGCCGTGGGCCATACCGCAGCCAAGGCGCAGATCTTTGAGGGCAAGTTCCAGCGCGAACCTCGGGGGATCATACTCCCCTTGGGCCATGGATTTTCCCCTGGTATCAAGCTGAAAACTTTGCGCGCCAGTTTCGCCAAGCAGTTGCAGCAGCAGATTTTTTTCCACCCCGGCGGCCTCGCCTATGCGCAGCCCCTCGCTCAAAACAGCAAGATTTGCCATGCCCACAAGATTGCTGACCAGCTTGACCGCGCAGGCAGCTTCCACCGTGCCCACATTGTTGAACACGCCAAGAATCGGCCAGACTTCGGCCAGCCCGGCAATGGCCTGCTGGTCGCCGCCCACAAAGAGCGGGGCTTCGCCGCGTTCCGCATGGGCTGGCGTTTTGCCAAGGGTGCATTGAATGTAGGCAATACCCTGCCTGTCTGCGGCTTCGGCAAGGGCAAAGGCAGTATGGGAATCGATGGTCGAAAGTTCCACATGCACGGAACCGGGCTGCATGTGCGCGTACAGGCCATCCGTGCCGAGCGCTTTTTCCGTCAGATGTTCCGGCAGGGCCAGGCAGGTGAATACGACTTTGCAGGGAGCCATGTCCGCCATACTCATGGCGGGTACGCCGCTTTTTCCGGCGGCAAGGGTTTTATCCCTCCCCTCGGCACTGCGGTTGTAAACGTGCACGGTTTTGCCCGCGCGGATAAGATTGCGCGCCAGCGGCCCGCCCATTGCGCCTACACCGATAAAACCAAATTCCATATCTCGCGCCCCTGCTATTTGCCCTGTGCTGCGGCTTCGCAGGCTTCAATGCCGCCCTTGCCCAGCAGGCGCATCAAAAAATCGTGCCGTTCCACCACAAGGTTGCGGCCTTGCTGGCGCGCGCGGCGCACCTGCGCGGCGTAGAGTTCCAGCGTTCTGTCCGAAAGAGTTTCAAGCTCGCAGCGCAGGTAACGGCGAAACATACCCTGACCGTTGCTTTTTATGACGTGCGGATAGCGCGTCTGAGCCTCATGCAGAAAGGCCTCTTCGGCATCGGCGATTTCATCCAGTAGCGGGCTTGTGCTAAGGGGCGGCAAACGGTCGTCCATGCGGGCGTATTTTTCAACCATAAGATTGCGGCTGTTCACTTCCGCCTGCCGCAAATCGGCAAGGTACGAATCCAGCACGGCATCTTCGTGCGCGGAATGGGCCATTTTGCGCATGGCGCGAAAGGTGTCTGGCCGGGTCTGGCATTCTGAAACGCCGCCCTCGTTGTTGGTGGCCAAAAACATGGCAAGCTCGCGTTCAATGATCTCGGCAAGTGCTGCTTCCCGATCAAAATTTTCCTGCATAGCCTATACTCCTTCAGCTCAGGCCGTGGGGGCCACAGCCGCTCTGGCCTGATGGCAGATTTCAAGATTCTTTTTGTAGCCCTGCGCTTCTGCGCCCATGCCAAGACCAAGGCGGTCGTACATGCTCACAGAATCCTGCAAAGTCGCGGCGGCCTCGTCCCACTGCCCGGCAGAGGCCAGCGCCACGCCAAGATTACCCAGAGAAAAAGCCGTTTCCTCGTGCTCGCCCAACAGTTCCCGCCGCAAAGCCACGGCCTGACGGTGCAGGGCGATGCCTTCGGCAAGCTGCCCGCGTTCTTCGCAGATGCGCCCAAGGTTATTGAGGCAAACGCCCAGTTGCGGCACGCAGAAACCCTGTTTTTCCCAGATTTCCTTTGCGCTGAGCATAAGGGATTCCGCCCGGTCAAAATCGCGCTTGCGATAATAGGCGGAGGAAAGACGCAACTGCGCTTCCGCAACCTGGGGGGAATCCGACCCGCAGGCCTCAATGGTAAGCCGCAGGGCTTCACGCCCAAGATCAAGGCTTTCTTCAACCTTTTCAAGCCCAAGCAGTGCATGGGCAAGGTTCTGCATGGCCCCGAGGGTCATGGGCGCTGTGGGGCCCATGGTGGCGCGCAACAGGGCAAGGCTTTCCTGCAGGGCCTGAACGGCGGCATCCGGGCGCTGCAGGGCAAAGTTGGCGCGGCCCATGCCGTCCAGCGCCAGAGCGCGGCAGAGATCATCGCCGGGATAGCGCGCAACAAGCGCTTCCAGCGCTTCAATACACCTTTGCGGTTGGCCCTGCTTCATCAGATCAAGGGCGGGGCGCAGTTCATCAAGCCATTGGCGTTGTGCGGCCATCGGCAACTCCTCATGGAATAGGTGCTCGACAGAGTAAAAAGGCTTTCTAATGCAGCCAGAGGCAAGGGCTGCGGGGCAAGATCAGCCTTGCAGCATATCCATATGCAGCAGGGCTGGCTCTTCCACATGCCGCAGAATCTGCGGCCCATGCTCCCAGAGCCAGTTGCCGGATGCGCGGCTCAGGTCCACAGCGCGTAGATGCGCCGCCGCCATGCCGCAAAATTCTTCCACCGCCGCAACAATCTGCGCTCCG
The DNA here is from genome assembly GCF_902477725.1 of uncultured Desulfovibrio sp. NCBI lineage: Bacteria > Pseudomonadati > Thermodesulfobacteriota > Desulfovibrionia > Desulfovibrionales > Desulfovibrionaceae > Desulfovibrio > uncultured Desulfovibrio sp. Next base: position 135,659 of record NZ_CABSIF010000010.1, read on the forward strand.
TGCTCCTGATTGGCCGGGGTCTGCGCCACAAGGCTCAATGCGCGCGCCAGTTGCGGGCCGAGCACGGGCAAAGTTACGGCCAGCTTTCCGGCCCATTTGTAAAAGGGCATGTAACGGCGGTTGCACAAAAAGACGAAGGAAAGCGCCGCCTCCGCAAAGCGCGCCGTTGTTAGCATGACCGCCACAGAATCATTGCGCTTGAGGCTGCGGGGCAGATTGTATTGCCCGGCCTGCGCCATGATCATGCAACGGGCAGCCATTTTTTTGAGCAGCACATCACGCGGATAGCACGCCAGCAGGGCATCGCGCCGCCGCGTAAATTCCCCGCCCCGGTCTTCAAAAACCTGACCGTTGGTGCAGGCCGCAAGCTGATGTTCGGGGATGGCAAGCCACTGCTGCCAGGTGGCGGGCACGTCATCCAGCCCGGTAAAAAAGGCATAAAAATCTTCAATGGGCAGCGGCCCTACCCTTCCCTGCCTGCGCTCAGGCGCAAGCCTGCTTTCAAAGCCCTGAAACTCGCGGGGCAAGCGGGCAAAAGCAGCCTCTATGCGCGGCAGTTCTGCCCGCAGAATCTGGCGCGGCAACCAGAGGCAAAAGGCCGGGCCAAAATCGTGATCCTGGGATTCCGCATCGTCGCAGCCAAAGCATTCCGAGCCTTCGCCCACCAGACCAGCGGCGGCCACGTCCATAATGTCGGGAATCTCCGCCCGCAAAGCGGGAAGGCAGGCCGCATAAAATTCACGCGCAAGGTTCAGACCCTTCATGCATACTCCAGAATATTCAGTCGCGCTGCGATGGCGCAGATTGCAACAGCCGCCGCTGCAAAAGCCCACGGCAAACAATGCCGCCCAGGTGGATTGATCTGGCTGGCGCAGCCGCTAACCATGCTTGATGGCTTCAATTTCCTTAACTTTGCGAAATATGGTGCTGCGGTCCATCTGAAACTGGCGCGAAAGCTCGCTGATGGAGCCATAGCGCTGCATGCCCTTTTCGATGACCGCAGTTTCCACTTCCTTCATGATGCTTTTGAGCGAGCGGCCTTCAATGGAGGGCAAGGCGTAGCGCCCTTCGCCGGATTCGCACGGCGGCAAGGGGCGGATGCCCGCCAGATCGCGCACGCCCACAAGCCCATGCTTGCAGGTCACCACCAGCCCCTGCACGAGGTTTTCCAGCTCGCGCACATTGCCCGGCCATGTGTGGTTCTGCAGCACCTGCTTGGCCTCGTCAGAAAGATTGACGGACTTGCGATACTTTTTGCCGTAAAAGGTAAAAAAGCTCTGCGCCAACGGCAGAATATCCACGCGGCGCGAGCGCAGGGGCGGGATGTTCAGCACCGCCACCTTGAGGCGGTAATAAAGGTCGGAGCGGAACGTGCCCTTGGCGACCTCGCGCTCCAGCTCCTTGTTGGTGGCGGCCACAACGCGCACATCCACCTTTTTGGGCACTGTGGCGCCCACGCGCAGCACTTCCCAATCCTGTAGCACCCGCAGCAGGCGCGACTGCATGGTCATGGGCAGTTCGCCAATTTCATCAAGAAACAGGGTGCCGCCCGAGGCCGCCTCCACAAGCCCGGCCTTGCCATGCTTGCTTGCGCCGGAAAAACTGCCGGGAACATAGCCGAACAGTTCCGTTTCTATCAGGTTTTCAGGGATGCTGCCGCAGTCCACCTTGATAAAGGGCGCATCGGCCCTCAGGCTGTTGCGGTGGATGTGCCGGGCCACAACGTCCTTGCCAACGCCGGTTTCACCCAGCAGCAACACGGTTGCGTCCGTTTCTGCAATGGCGCAGGCTTCGGCGTACAGGCGCTGCATGACAGGGCTTTGCACCACGCGCGGGTACTGGTTGCCCGTGACGCCTTCACTGCTGAGATTCTGAAAAGTTTCAAGCAGTTCGCGCTGCGCGGTAATTTCCTCGCGCAGTTCGGTCAGCGCCGTGATATCGCGGATAACCGTTACCACATAGGCAACCTTGCCCGAGGCGTCCTTTACAGGATGCCCGTCAAGCAGCAGGGTGCGCCCGTTGTAGAGGTTCTGTACACTTGAGACCTTTTGCCCGGTTTCCACAATGCGCGGATTAAGCACAACGTCAAAAATGCCGTTCTGCACCATGTCCTGAATGCGGCTCCCCACCATCTTTTCACGGGAAATACCAGTCAGTTCCGCATGGCGCTTGTTCACGAGCGTAACAATGCCTTCCCGGTCAGTAACGCAGATAGCGTCCCGGAAGGTATCGCAAAGTTGTTCTACATAGTCTGCTAGCATGTGGGGATTGTACATGCATTATCTCCCAGGGCGCAAGTATGCTCCCACGCCCGGTTTACGGGCATGGGAGCAAATGAAAGGCGCTGCCGTCCGGCAAAAGCCGACAGCGTGTTCCATTGTTAGAACCCTTCGGCGCTGGTGGCTTCTACCATTGCGGTCTTAGGGGTTTGGGTAACAGTCTTGCTGGCCTGGGCATTGCGGCGGGCGCGGGCCATGCGGCTGAGCCACAGGGTAGAAAGCGCGCTGAGCACGCCAATGCCGGCCAGATAGCCGCAGAGGTACCAGGGCGCGCCGTCGGCCATGCCGGTAAGCATGGCGGCGACCATGGGGGTCAGACCCGAGGCAAAGATGGCGGTGAACTGATAAACAAAGGAGATGCCGGAGTAACGCACCGAAGCGTCAAAGCTTTCAGAAAACACGCTGGACATGGTGCCGAACACGGCGGCGTGCAGGATGCCGAAAGGCAGTGCCAGGGCAAGCACCACGCACAGGTAGTTGCCGGAGAAGTTATGCAGCACCCAGAAGGCCGGAAAGCTGGAGATACCGAGCAGCACAGCGCACACGCCGTAAATTTTGGCTTTGCCGTGCTTGTCGGCCATATGGCCCCAGAAGGGGATAAAGCAGGACATGACGAGAGAAGAAATCATCACGGCGGTCAGGGCTGCGGAGCGGCCAATGCCGTGCTGCTGCGTAAGATAGGTGAGCGAATACACGCCAAAGACGTTGAAGGACACGCCATCGATAAAGCGTGCGCCCATGCAGGCCAGCATCATCTTGGGGTAACGCTTGAAGGCGTCCAGCAGGGGATACTTGGCTTCAGGCATCTTCTCCTTGGCTTCAGAAAAGTCCTTGGTTTCCTGCACGGTGCTGCGCATGTAGCCGCCAACGGCAAGCAGCACGGCAGAAAGCAGGAAGGCAACGCGCCAGCCCCAGTTAAGGAAGGCTTCGTCAGTAAGAACAACAGAGAAGAAGCCCACAATGCCCGAGGCAAGCAACAGACCAAGCGACATGCCGATCTGCGGCAGGCTGGCGTAAAAGGCGCGCTTGTCTGCCGGTGCGGATTCATAAGACATGAGCACCGCGCCGCCCCACTCGCCGCCAAGGCCGATGCCCTGGGCAAGACGGCAGACGATCAGCAGGATAGGCGCCCAGATGCCAATGGTGTGGTAGGTGGGGATAAGGCCGATGCAAACCGTGGCGATACCCATGATTTCCAGGGTCAGGATGAGCATTTTTTTACGGCCCAGCTTGTCGCCAAAATGGCCAAAAATCACGCCGCCCAAAGGCCGCGCCACAAAGCCGACCGCAAACGTGGCAAAAGCAAGCATAGTGCCTATACGCGCGTCAAAATCAGGGAAATACAGCTTGTTGAAGAAAAGCCCGGCCACAACGCCGTACAGGAAGAAGTCGTACCATTCGATGACGGCGCCGATGATGGACGAAGCCACAACGCGGCGCAGATTCTTCTTCTGGTCGTGAGTCATTTGTTCGCTATGCATGGTTTTCCTTTGATCCTTTTGCCTGGATGTTCATACTGGCCTTTGCGCCAAAGCGCTAGCGCCCGGGGGGAACATTCCCTGAAGCCACTTCGTTTATTCACTACCAGGACACGAAACCGATTCGCTCCCGGTCAAAACTCGCTGGGCAGATGCGCAGCCTCGCGGCTTGCGCCTGCAATCATTAAAGATTGAGCAGACGCGCCGCGTTGTTGTACATGACGTTTTCAAGCGTTTCCGGCGTAAAGGGGAGTCGCTTGTACAGCTCGATCTGCTCCTGAAAATCCATAAATGGCGCCGCGCTGGCAAAGAGCACCTTGTCGCCGATGAGGGTATTGGCGGCCTTGATGTAGCCTTCGGAAAAAGGCTGTTCCTCGTATTCCGCAAGGTCGATGTACACGTTGCGGTTACGGTGCACGGTCATGATGACCTCGCTCACCCAGGGGTAGCAGCCGTGGCTGATAACAATCTTGAGCTTGGGGAAATCGGCGGCTATGCGGTCGATGTGCCGGGGGTGGGCATCATCCATCACCGCACCGTCCACCAGAGTGGCGGGGCCGGTTGTGATGACGATGGGCACGTCAAGTTCGCAGCATTTGGCGTAGATGGGATAATACCTGGCATGGCTGGCAGGGATGCGCGCAAGATACGGGTCAATGGCCGCGCCGCGCATGCCCTTGTTCACCATGTTTGTAAGCTCTGCTGTGGCGTCCATGCCCTTGTGGGGATCAAGACCGGCAAAGCCGATGAACTTGTCCGGGTACTGGCGCATGAGCTCAAGAATACCGGGATTGGCGGATCCAAGACCATAGGTGGTTTCAGCATCACGCCCTGTCACAACCCCTTTGACCACGCCCTGCTTTTCCATGTCGGCAACGATCTTTTCAATGGGCTCTGGCTTGGCCCGGTCAGCGTATTTGAAAAGTTCAAACATGCCGCCGAACACTTTGTTGGAAAGCATTCCCTTAACGGCGTCAGGGGTGCTGGGGCGAAAACGGAAATCAATGATGTTCATGAAACATTCCTTTAGGAATAAAAATTGTGCCTCGCGGCTATGCATCCCTAAAGGCAAGAAGCGTGCCTATTGTGAAATTGAGTGCAAAAACAAGCCTCCTAATAGTGATAACAATAGATATCATTAAAAAATATCTATAATATCGTTATGTTATAAAAAATATGGCGGGGAAATATATTTCTGAAAAACTTCCCCGGT